>JBMLRS010000224.1:0-4060 GCA_049240905.1 Elsteraceae bacterium | reverse complement strand
ATCACCGACCTCACCGGCGGGACGATCGGGGCCGACATCTCGCGCGTGGTTGCGGCCAACCTCGAACGGTCGGGCCTCTTCGCGCCGATCGATCCGAAGGCCTTCATCCAGAATGCGGACTCGATCGGCGTGCAGCCGCGCTTCGCGGACTGGAAGCTGATCAACGCGCAGGCGCTGGTCAGCGGCAACGCCACCCAGACGCCCGACGGCCGTCTGCGGGTCGAGTTCCGCCTGTGGGACGTGTTCGGCGAAGCCCAGATGGAAGGCCAGATGCTGGCCGCGGATTCAAAAGCCTGGCGGCGCATCGCGCACAAGATCGCCGACGCGGTCTATAAGCGCATCACCGGCGAGGCCGGCTATTTCGACACCGAAATCGTCTATGTCTCCGAAACCGGCCCCGCCACCCGCCGGGTGAAGCGCCTGGCCATCATGGACCAGGACGGCGCCAACGCCCGCGTGCTCACCGACGGGCGCGCCCTGGTGATCACCCCGCGCTTCTCTCCGACCTCGCGGGACATCACCTATATGTCCTACTTCAACAACCAGCCGCGCGTTTACCTGTTCAATCTGGACACAGGCAAACAAGAGGTGGTGGGCGACTTCCCGAACATGAGCTTCGCGCCGCGCTTCTCGCCGGACGGCAACCGCGTGGTGATGAGCATGGGCGTTGGCGACAACATCGACGTCTATGTCATGGATCTGCGCACCAAGCGCATGACCCAGCTGACCACCAGCCCGTCGATCGACACCTCGCCCTGCTTCTCGCCGGACGGCAGGCGGATCGTCTTCAACTCCGATCGCGGCGGCAGCCAACAGCTCTATGTGATGAACGCTGACGGCTCCGGCCAGACGCGCATCAGCTTCGGCACTGGCAACTATGCGACGCCGGTATGGTCGCCCCGCGGCGACCGCATAGCTTTCACCAAGATGGAAGGCGGTCAATTCCTGATCGGCACCATGGATCCGGACGGGAAAGCCGAGCGGATCGTGGCCAAAAGCTACCTCGACGAAGGCCCAACCTGGGCCCCAAATGGCCGCGTTCTCATGTTTTTTAGACAGCAGCCGGGAGGCACTACGCGGTTGATGTCGGTTGACGTCACCGGGGCCAATTTAAGGGAGGTCGTGACCCCCACGGACGCGTCGGATCCTGCTTGGAGCCCCTTGATTCCGTAGGAGATCTTTTCTATATGAAGGTCGCTCGGTCATCGGGCGGCAGTCTGTGCGTTCGGGCTCTGCCCCAATTGCGTCTCGGTCAGCCTGACATCGGCCCTAAACCAACAGTCAGCCACTGAATTGTGCTGAGGGAACCAAAACCATGCGCTTAAAGCTTTTTGCACCTTTGGCCGCCGTGCTGCTGCTGGCAGCCTGCGCCGACGATCCCAAGCCGGCCGCCTCGACGGGCGGCGCGGGCGCCACTTCCGCGGCTCCGGCCCCGGCCGCCTCGGGCATCCGTCCGGGCAGCCAGGAAGATCTGGCGGTTAACGCTGGCGATCGCGTGTTCTTCGACTTCAACCAGTACAGCCTGAAGCCGGATGCCGTGCGCACCCTGCAGCGTCAGGCCGCCTGGATGCAGCGCAACGCGAACGTCCGCTTGATCATCGAAGGCCATGCTGACGAGCGCGGCACGCGTGAATACAACATCGCGCTGGGCAACCGCCGCGCGGTCGCCGTGCGCGACCAGCTGCAGTCGCTGGGCGTCGCGGGCACTCGCCTGTCCACCATCAGCTACGGCAAAGAGCGCCCGGCTGTGGTCGGCAGCAACGAAGCCGCCTGGTCGCAGAACCGCCGCGCGGTCAGCCAAGTCCAGTAGTCTATCGGCTAACCGAGAGAGAAAGCGCGCTCCCCTGGGGCGCGCTTTTTTTTTGGCGAATTTCGCCACGCCATCGCCGTGATGTGGTGGCAAACTAGATATTCCTTGTTCCTCGCCGATTGAGAATTCCTCGATGTCCCTTCTTCTCCGCAGCTTTCTTGGCATAAGCCTCCTGTTCGCCGCTGGCGCCGCTTCGGCCCAGACCGACACGCGGGCCTTGCAGGACCGCCTGCAACGGTTGGAGCGCGACCTCCAGAGCTTGCAGGCGCAAGTCGCCAGCGGCGGCGGCCGCCCGGGCGGGCCCGTCGGAGCGCCGGGCGGGGATGGTTCCATGACCTCGACATTGCTGAGCCGGATCAGCCAGCTCGAGCAGGATCAGCGCGTGCTGACCGGTCAGGTTGAGGAAGTCGGCTTCAGCGTCGGCCAGTTGAAGCAGCGTTTGGATCGTCTCGTCACGGATATGGAGTTCCGCCTGTCGGAACTGGAGAAGAAGCAGTCCGAGCAAGGCGCCGCCGTCGCGGCCGCGCCGCCGCCCGCCCGTCCCGGCGCTCCAGCCGGCGCGGCGCCCGCCACCCCCGCCGGCCCGACGCTGGGGACCCCTCCGCGCAATCTCGGCTCGATCAGCGCCGCCGACGAGCGCGCGATCGCCGAGCGCGCCGCAGCCCAAGGAACTCAGGCCGCCAACGTCGCCGCCCCTCCACCGGGACGGGCCGCGCCCGCCGCCGCCGCGCCGGCCAGCACCATCCGCTTGCCCCCGGGCACCCCGCGCGATCAATACGACTACGCCTTCGACCTGCTGAAGCAGGGCAAGTACGGCGACGCCGAACAGGCGATGCGCCAATTCGTGCAGGCCTACCCACAGGACGCGCTGGCCGGCAACGCGCAATATTGGCTGGGCGAGACCTTCTATGTCCGAAACAACCATACGGAAGCGGCCGTGCAGTTCATGCAAGGCTACCAGCGCTATCCGCAGAGCCCGAAAGCGCCGGACAACCTGTTCAAGCTCGGCATGTCCCTGGCGAGCCTGGATCGCAGGCCGGAAGCCTGCGCCGCCTTCGGTCGTTTCAACTCCGAATATCCGGGCGCGCCGGGCGCGCTGAAGCAGCGGGTCCAGGAGGAGCGCCGTCGCCTCGGCTGCGGCTAAGGCCGACCGCGAAGCGGCGGCTCGGCTTGGTCGGGCGATCGATCCGGATCGTTTCGCCGCGCAATTGGCCGCGATCGGGGGGTTCGAGCGACGCCCCCATCTCGCGGTCGCCGTCTCTGGCGGACCGGACAGTTTGGCGCTCGCGCTCCTTTCGGCGGAATGGGCCGGAAGCCGCGACGGGCGGATCACGGCTCTGGTCGTCGATCACGGGCTCCGCGCTGAATCCGCGCAAGAAGCCGCGCAGACCGTCAAACTGCTGCGCGCCCGGGGCTTAAACGCCGCGACGCTGCGGTGGGACGGCCCGCACCCCAGCGCCAATCTCCAGGCGGAGGCGCGCGCCGCCCGGTTCCAACTGCTCGAAGGCTGGTGCGCCGAGCATAATGTCCTGCATCTGCTGATCGCGCAGCATCGCGACGATCAGATCGAGACTCTGCTGCAGCGGCTGGATCGAGGCAGCGGCGTCGACGGGCTGGCGGGCGTCTCGCCGGTGTCCTACCGCAGCTTCGGACGCCTTCTGCGACCCTTGCTGGATCACCCCAAGGCGGACCTGATCGCAACCTGCGTCCGGGCGGGCGTCGACTGGGTGGAGGATCCGAGCAACCATTCGGACCGCTTCGCCAGGAGCCGCCTGCGCGGCGTGCTCGCGCGCAGCCTTGGGACCCCGCCGGCGCGGCTCGCCGCAGCCGCCTCCCACGCCGCCCGCGCGCGCGCCGCGCTTGAGCAGGCGACTGCGGAAACCCTCGCCAGCGCGCTCACGCTGGATCCGGCGGGCTTCGCCTGGCTTGAAGCCGAGCCGCTCGTCGCCGCGGCGGAGGAAATCCTGCTGCGCGCGCTGTCGGTCGTCGCGGCCTCGGTCGCCGGGACCGCGCATCCGCCCCGATTGGACCGTTTGGAGAGGCTGGCCGATCGTATCTTGTCGGCCGATCGCCAAGCCGGCGCCTTCGGGGGCTGCTTGTGGCGGCCAACTCGGGATGGGCGATGGCTGGTGGTCCGGGAGCCTGCGGCGATCGGCCCCGCCGTCGCGCTTGACGGGGCGGCGATCTGGGACGATCGATTCCAGGTTCATGGCGGCTGGCCGGGCCTCAGGATTCAGGCGTTCGACGCCG
>JBMLRS010000223.1:0-1062 GCA_049240905.1 Elsteraceae bacterium | reverse complement strand
CGATGCTGTTGTCGCCCTTCGACAGCTTGTCGGTCGCGGCGGCGATGTCGTTGATCGACTTGCGCGTCGTCATGACCGTCAGGAACGCCAGAGCGCCGACCGCACCCAGGGTCAGGAGCGACATGATGATCGTCACGCTCATGGCGGCGGTGGCCTGAGCCTGACGCTTGGCGCTCTCGGTCTCGATCCGCTGATTGGCGGCGGCGACGACCTGGTCCAGCTGGCCCGTCATCTTGACGTATTGCTCTTCGAACGGCGCGATGAAGCCCGCGGCCATGTTGAAGTCGACGCTGATCATCCCGCTGACCGTGTCGATAGCGCTGCGGCACTCTTCAAGCGACTTGATCAGTTCAGCGATCTTCGGCTGTTCGGCGGCCGGCAGCTTGCTCTTCAGCGCCAGCAGGTCCTTCTTGACCGCGTCGGTCTCGACCAGAACGGCGGCCATACGCGCGTCGTTCTTGTCGACGTCGATATTGCCAGCCTTGTGAGTCATCACGACGAACAACTCGCCGTTGATGTTCGAGATGCGCTTGGAAATCCGCTGGATCTCCAAATTCTGACGCATGTCGCTTTCCACGACCTGCTTCAGCGCAGCCGACTGGCTCTTCTGAACAAGGATCGCGCCGCCGGCCATCACGGCCAGCATCAGAAGCGCGAACGCCGGCGCAAAGCCGATCTTGATGATCAATGGTAGATCGACGAGCCGGATCCGTTTCATCGCAAGGTCCCCTCCAACCAGCGCTCCGTGCCCACGGATCGCCAACATGAAGGGTGATAATCCCGATAGATTCCTAACAGACTCTGACTTGGTTAAAGGAAGTCAGAGATTTTCGTCCCATTTTGGAGCATGTGGTCGTTTGGTCGCAGGCTCCGCCGCACGGAATCTGCGAAACCCCCGCCACATAACGGGGGTCACCGAAGCAGCGGATCGTGGTTACCTGAAAGTAAACTCGCAATATTACCGTGCGACTCAGATTATCTTAACTCGCACCTGCGAATTTGCTCCAGCGTCCGGTTGGCGCGTCGTCCACAGGACGTGAATTCATTACTAGGAGCAGCGGG
>JBMLRS010000222.1:7495-11368 GCA_049240905.1 Elsteraceae bacterium | reverse complement strand
TACGTCGGCCAGGCGCGCCGCCTCGCGGACATGAACCATCTCCGCAGGGGATTTGATCAGCCGCAGATCGCGGCTCAGCCGGCTGGCGTCGATCAGCCGGCAGAAGCCATCCATCGTGGTGCGCACGGCGTCCCAGTTGGCGGCGGTGAGGCCGTAGCCGTCCAGCTCCACCCCGACTCGGCGACGTTCCAGGGAAAGCTCCGCCAGGATCAGCTTCAGGTCGTGGGCTGGATTGGCCTGCTCCCCGTTCCACCAGATCCGGACGTCGTCGTAGAGCGAGTTGTCGCGCGCCATCACCAGGTCCGGCCGGCGGGTCAACAAAATCATGGGATCGGCGGGATCGGCGCTGATCACGCCGCACTGGAAATAGACGTAGCCGCCGCCATCGAAACCGGTGAAATAGTAATGACTCTCCTGACCGAACAGCAGGATCGCGTCGAGCTCCGCCTGTTTCATCGAGGCGCGGAGAGCCGTCAGGCGACGCTGATACTCAGCCGCCTCGAACCGCAGGGCTTTGGTCACGGCTAATCCTCCAGGACCGGAACCGATGCGTCCGGATCCCAACGCAGGGTAACGGCGGCGCCGGCCTCCAACGGGACTTCGGAGCGCCAGGTCGGTCGGATCACGATCATTTCGCCCAGGGTCGTCGCCACCTTGAACTGCACACCGCTGCCGAAATAGCTCCAGCCGACGATCGAGCCGGGAACCTGATTCACGCCCGGCCCGCCAGATCCGACGGAGAGGCCGATCTTCTCCGGCCGCAAAGAGATCAACAGCGATTCGCCGGACGCGGGGGGATTCGCCGCCGCCTGAAACAAGGTCAAGCCGCCCGCCTGATATTGTGCGACGCCGCCCGAGCCGCCGGCTGAGACGCCGGAGATGAAATTGCTCTTGCCCAGGAAGTCGGCGACGAACCGCGTGCGCGGCGTGTCGTACAGCGCGCCGGGCGGCCCCATCTGCACGATCTTGCCCTGGCGCAGAATCGCGATGTCGTCGGACATTGACGGGGCCTCGTCCTGATCATGGGTGACGTAGATGAAGGTCATGCCGACTCGGTCATGCAGCGACTTCAGCTCCCACTGCAGATCCGCGCGCAGCTTCTTGTCGAGGGCGGACAGCGGCTCATCGAGCAGCAGCATGTCCGGCGAGAAGATCATCGCCCGCGCCAGCGCGACGCGTTGCTGCTGACCACCGGAAAGCTGGCGCGGCAGCCGATCGCCGAAGCTGGAGAGCTGCACCAGATCCAGCGCCTGCGCCACTTTGCCGGCGATCTCGCCCTTGGCGACGCCACGCACCTTCAACGGGAAGGCGACGTTCTCCGCCACGGTGAGATGCGGAAACAGCGCGTAGCCCTGGAAGACCATGCCAAAATTGCGCTTCTCCGGCGTCAGATGCGTGATAACTCGATCATCGACCAGGATGTCGCCGGCCGAGGGCTCCACGAACCCCGCCAGCGCCATCAGGATCGTGGTCTTGCCGGAGCCGGACGGCCCCAGCAAGGTCAGGAACGCGCCGCGCGGAACGCTGAAGCTGACGTCATCGACAGCCGCGACCGGGCCATAGAACTTTGAGAGGTTGCGCACATGCAGGGAATGGGCTTCGGCGATCGCCATGGGTCCGCTCTACTCCAGCTGAAGACGGGACCTAAGCAAAGCGTCGGCCAGACCGTCAAACCCAGCATGGGAGTTCGAGCATGAGCCTGCAACAAGACTGCGTCGCCATCGTCGGCAGCGGCGCGATGGGGCGCGGGATCGCGCAGATCGCCGCCGCCGCCGGACACCGCGTGCGCCTGACCGACGCACGCCCCGGCGCCGCCGCTGAAGCCGCCTCCGCCATCGCGACGCAGTTCGCCCGGCTGGCGGAAAAAGGGCGGATGACCCCGGAGGCGGCCAGCGCCGCCGCCGCGCGCCTTTTCCCTTGCGAGCTCAAGGATCTGGCCGACGCCGCCCTGGTGGTGGAGGCGATCGTCGAGAATCTCGACGTGAAGATCGCCCTGTTCAAGGAACTGGAGGCGATCGTGGCGGAAGAGGCGATCCTCGCCAGCAACACATCCTCGCTGTCGGTCACCGCGATCGCCGCCGGATGCCGCCTGCCCGGCCGGGTCGCGGGCTTCCATTTTTTCAATCCCGTGCCGCTGATGAAGCTGGTGGAGGTGATACCCGGGCTGCGCAGCGCGCCGGAGACGGTCGCGCGCCTGCTGGAGTTAGGCCGATCCTGGGGCCACACGGCGGTGCTGGCGCAGGATTCGCCAGGTTTTCTGGTGAACCACGCCGGCCGCGCCTATGGCACTGAGGCCCTGCGGCTGCTGGTCGACGGCGTCGCCGACGCCGCCACGCTGGATCGCTGCCTGCGCGATCAGGCCGGCTTCCGCATGGGCCCGTTCGAGCTGCTGGACCTGACCGCGCTGGACGTCTCCGTGCCTGTCATGGAGTCGATCCACGCCCAGTATTTCGGCGAACCACGCTATCGCCCCTCGCCCTACGCCCGCCAACGACTGACCGCCGGCCTGCTCGGCCGCAAGACCGGCGAGGGGTTCTATCGATACGTGAAGGATCAGGCCCAGGTTCCGCCGGAGCCTGCGCCCGGCCCTCGGCCTGACCGCGCGGTGTGGGTGCAGCCCGGCTATCCGGCGTCAGAAGCCCTCGCGGCGCTGCTGCGCGACGCCGGCGTCGCCCTCAGCCCAACTCCTGGCGACGGCGCCCTGAATCTGTTGCTGCCGGAGATCATGGACTGCACCGACGCCGCGCTCGCCGCCGGCGTCGATCCCGCCCAATCGGTCGCGGTGGACGGTTTCTTCGCATTCGAGCGCCGAATCGTCGCCATGACCAGTCCCGCCACAACGGCCGAAGCCCGCGCCCACGCCCACGCCCTGCTCGCCGCGACCGGCAAGCCGGTCTCGATCCTGCGCGACAGCCTGGGCTTCGCGGCGCCTCGGATCGTCGTCAGCATCGTGAACCTCGCCTGCTCCATCGCCCAGCAGGGCGTCGCTACGCCTGACGACATCAACCGGGCGGTCCAACTCGGCCTGGGCTATCCGCAGGGCCCGCTGACCTGGGGCGACAAGCTCGGGGCCGGACGGGTGCTGGCGCTGCTCCAGGCGCTCTTGGCCGCGACCGGCGATCCGCGCTATCGCCCAACCGAATGGCTGACGCGCCGCGCGAAACTGGGGCTTTCGCTGACAGCTCTGGAAGTTTAGCACTTATCTGCTTTAAGTTAAAAATCACCTCATGCAAATAAAACCTCATCCTGAGCCTGTCGAAGGATGGACAAAATCTCAATCTTCTTTCACTTTCTTGCCCTTCGACAAGATCAGGGTGAGGGGAAGAGTAGCGCTTTCTCCATGATGATCGTGCGCTCCAGCCCATAAACCTCCTCGCGGACGGGGTGATAGCCGAGCTTTTGGTAAAAGCCCTCGGCCGTGATGGACGAGCGCACGGTGAGCAAAGGGATCGCGCGGGTCTGAGCGAGCGCCTCGACCTGCGCCATAAGGGCGGCGCCGATCCCCCGCCCCTGGAGGTCAGGGCTGATGAAGACGGTGTGGACGCGCCCGTCGCCCAGGCTCGCTGTGCCGACGATCTCACCGCCCTGGATCGCGACGAAGGTCGTGCGGCCCTTCATACGCGCCAAAACACCCTCGGGCGAAAAACCGGCGACAAGACCGGCGATGTGATCGGGATGATAATCCCCGGCGTTGCTCTCCCGCAGGCTACAGATGACCAGCCGGCTGATCGCCTCTGCGTCCGCCGCGTCGGCGAGGCGTATCTCGATCACAGCTTTCCGGGCGGCGCGCAGCGCATCGCGTCGGGCTCGATCAACCCGTTCGGCGTTTGTATGTCCGGCGCGCGGATGCGCTTGCAGGCGATCTTCGCCTTG
>JBMLRS010000222.1:0-7485 GCA_049240905.1 Elsteraceae bacterium | reverse complement strand
CCGGTCCCGCCACCGCGACCGCGCCATAGCGCGGCATGATCAGCTTCACGAAATTCTCCGGATCCGCGAGCGTGACGGTCAGCGGCGCCGGCGACTTCTGCGCGGGCAGAGGCGCCGTGAACAAATAACGGACACGATCGCCCTCGATCCGGGCGGTGAAGTCGCGCACCGAGGTCACCTTTATCGGCTTGCCGCCGTCATAAACCGGCGTCAGGAAGAAGTTGAACTCTTTCGCGTTCTCGAACTGCTTGCGTCGGATGCTTTCGATTTCCTGGGCCGAAAAAGCGCCCTGGCCGCCGCGGCGATTATTCTGAATGATCAGGCCGCTGTAATAATCGTCGAACAGCCATTCGACGCGCAGGGACTGCCGGCCGTCCGCCTCGGCCAGCAGCGTGATCTTCGCCTCCATCTCAACATGCGGATGCGCGCTCGCCTGACCCGCGAACGCGGCCGCCGCCAGAACGGCGAGCCAGATCCGCATGATCAGCTGGCGGAATGCTTGGCCATCGGCTTGCCGGTGAACGGATCCATCAGGCTGCAGCCGCAGAACGGACAGCGATTGGCGGCGATCGCCGCGCGCACCGCCTCGCTCGCCACGCCGTCGCGCGCCGCCTTCAATGCGGCGGCGAGAGCCGGGCCGTGGTCGGAGGGGCCGGTCACCGCGGCGCAAGCGCCGAGGCCGGAGGAACCGGTCTGCGCCGCAGCGGCGCGCGCGGTCACGCTCATCCCGAGCGCAAGAAACAGCGTGGAGAGGAAATCTCGCCGCCGCGTGGACAACATCGCAGGCATATCCCCAAATCCTCTAGCGATTCCAAAGATATGAGGAATGAATCACAAGACCGACTCGAACGTCTAGCAAAAAGCGCGACGTGAATCGGACAATTTGAGGCAAAACGTCGCAGGACGATGCTGCGTCCGCGAGCTAAATCTGTTCACACGCCTCAAAACCGCGAAGTCAATCTGCAACATTCCGAAGTAGCGGTCGAAATGATGGCGGATTTCCGCGATGTTTCACGCGACCGATAAGCGCTCTCGGTCCGTGCTTTGCATTCCGCATCTGCGACAAGCACTTGCGAGACCACCCCCTTACGGTTGGTCTTCTCGCACCCTATTTTAGGGCTGGGCTGTCAAAGAGGTCCACAGGGTCAACGAAACCAGGGAGCGCTCACGATGTATGGACTGCCGCGCAACGCCGCCGCTGAACAGAAACTCGCCATCCTGCTTCGTCACCTCGGTTTCGACGCCGACCAATGCCCCGCCGAGATGCGGGATCGCGTGGTCGAGAGCCTGAGAATCTATGATCTTCGCCACACGCGGCCCGGCGCGCACCTCGCCAACCGGTCGCCGATCGAGGAGCAGGACCTGCGCGACGCCGCCTTCGTGATCGGGTACGCGCTCTCGCCCGAACGCATGCTCCGCTTCGCCACGCCGGAGACCCTGGCCGCGCAGATGGCCAGCACGAAGCCATGGCTGCAGAACGCGATGGCTGAATTCGGGCTGGAATGGCCGGAGAAGGCGCTGTCCGCCGTCGCTTAGGGCGTCTTCAACTCAGCCTGAATCGTAAAATGCCGAAAGCGCGCCATTGATCGTCTTGGCGCGAAGAAAATCCGCCTCACACTAAGCGGATCTTGGTCTAGCGCGCCGCGAACACGGCAAAGAAGTCCCGCTCGTCCGCCTGATCCAGGAACTTCGCGCCCTTCGACGGATCGCCTTTGCGCATGGCCTGCGTCAGAGTCTCATGCCCGTCCGCCCCGTGGATCGCGGCGTAGGCCAGCGCGGCGCGGCTCATGTCCAGCAGCATGGCGGTGCGGCAACCATAGGCGGTGAAGACGTCCGCCATCGTGCGCGGCACGGCCGAGCTGAAATAGGCGTAGACCAAGAACCGTCGTTCGCCCTCGATCAAGCAAGCGCCCCCGCGCGCCGTGCGCGGATTGCCGTCCACGCCCGTCGACCAACTGGCGCTGCGATCCTCGAGCCGCTTGCCTGGCGCGCCTTTGTCCACGATCGGAATGCCGTTCTGGCGCGCGAACAGCAATGGAGAGGACGGTTGTCCGGCCCAGTTATCCATCCCGATCGAACCGTCCGCCGTCGCATAGAGGGTGGCGAGGCCGGGGCGCAGCTTGGTCAACACCACGCCGTCCTCAATGAAGCCGTAATAGGTTCCATCCTGAAGCGCGCCGTGCAGGCGTTTGAAGCCTCCGGCGAAGACCGCGATCAGTTTCGACTTGTCCTTCGGATCGACGATGCCGGGTCGCGCGAGCGGCCCGGTTCCGCCGACGCCGTCCGGCCCTGGCCCCTTCCCTTGCGCGCCGGCCCATTTCGCCCAGTCCAGGCGCGGATGCTCCGTTCCGACGCGGTATTCCAGCCGCACGCCGTCCAGCGCGATCGCCATCAGATCGACTGCGGCGTCATATGTTTCCGGATCGCCCGAATGGCCAACCGCGCGCGGCGTCACGCGGCTCAAAAACACGCCCGGCTGCTGCTTGGCGCGGTACCAATGGCCGATAGCCAATTGACCGGGAGGCGCGTCGGCCAAGGCGACGCCCTGGTCGCCACGCGCGATCAGCCGCTGCGTGAAATTCTTGGACAGAACGGCGTCGGTCGGCGCGCCGGGCGGCGGACGAGTCGGCGCGGCCGGCGCGCTCGCCGTCGTCGCGGCCCCGTAATCGACCGCCTCCTTGTCCGCGTCGCCGCGCACCGACTTCACGAGACTGATCGCCTGTTCGCCCAGATCGCCGAAACGATCGCGCAACAGGTCGGTCACCGCGTCGAAGCTGTTCCGGTAGCCTTCGACCGTCATGCGAAGTTCGGCGAGGCCGCCGCACGCCGTCGCAATCGCCGCCTTCGGGGCTTGGAACAACGGACTGGTCTCGCAAGCGGCGTCGCCGCCCAGTTCAATCCGCCCGCCGTCTTCGGAAAGCCGCACGCCTGGACGAGGCGGAGTCATCGTCAGATGCGCGGTGCGCCAGCCCTGAGGCGTCTTCGCGGCCAGCAAGTATACGCGCCCCAAATCGGGCGCCACGTCGGCCAGCACGATGCGGCGCGGAGCCTCGACAGTCTGATATCGGGCGGCGGCCTGTAAGCCGAGGATGGTCCCGGCGAAGGGTTCGGGCGGCGGGGTTTGGGCCGATGCGGCGCCGGCGCCGATCAAGAGGGCGGCGAGGAAACAGGATCTAAGCAGCGACATGGCTCCGCCGAGAAATGATGGCCGTCTAGGCACAGCGCCGGGACCCTAGTCCAGAACGCTCAGCTTTGCCGAGCATCCTGCAAGGCGGACCCCGGTTAAACAGCTTTTGTGACATTTGGGCATCATACGTCCCTGACCCCGCCTCGGCGCGCGGCGGCGCATTGCGCGGTTGACCTTTGCCGACTGGCGCTCCAGCCTATCTTATGGACAAGCGCCCGCGGTCATCAACGCGGCGAGCGCCGTTTAATTCAGGAGCGACGGATGGCTAAGTTTGGGATGGGACAGCCCGTGAAGCGGCTGGAAGATCAGAAATTCATCACAGGCGCGGGCCGCTACACCGACGACATCGCGCTCTCGAAAGCCACCCATGGCTTCGTGCTTCGTTCGCCCCACGCCCATGCGAAAATCACCAGCATCAGCACCGCCGACGCGCTGAAGACCCCGGGCGTGCTGCTGATCCTGACATCCAAGGACATCAAGGAAGCGGGCTATGGCACGCTGCCCTGCATGATCGACCTGAAGAACCGCGACGGCTCCGCCATGGCGAAGCCGGAGCGACCGATCCTGGCCGACGGCTTCGTGCGCCATGTCGGCGACCCGGTCGCCTTCATCGTCGCCGAGACCATGGAGGCCGCGCGCGACGCGGCCGAGCGGGTCGAGATCGACTATGACATCATGCCGGCCGCGGCCGACACCGAAGGCGCGCTGTCGCCCAAGGCGGCGCAGGTCTGGCCGGAAGCCAAGAACAATCTCTGCTTCGATTGGGGACTGGGCGATTTCGAGAAGGCTGAGAGCCTGCGCAAATCCGCCGCCCGAGTGATCGAGCTGAAGATCATCAACAACCGCGTCATCCCGAACGCGATCGAGCCGCGCAACGCGCTGGGTCAGTTCGAAAACGGCCGCTACACCCTCACCGTCTCCAGCCAGGGCTCGCACACCATCCAGGGCCTGCTGGCCGAGAAGGTCATGAAGATCACCAAGGACGAGCTGCGCGTGATTACGCCCGACGTCGGCGGCGGCTTCGGCACCAAGATCTTCATCTATCCGGAACTGCCGCTGGTGCTGCTGGCCGCCAAGAAGGTCGGCCGCCCGGTGCGCTGGATCGGCGAGCGCTCGGACAGCTTCCTGTCCGACGCCCATGGCCGCGACCATGTCACCACCGCGCGCCTGTCGCTGGACAAGGACAACCGCTTCCTGGGCCTGGAAGTCGACATGATCGCCAATCTGGGCGCCTATCTCTCGCACTACGGCCCGTTCATCCCGACCATGGCCGGCGCGCAGATGTATGTCGGCGTCTACAAGTGGGACGCGGTCGCCGTGCATGTGAAGGGTGTGTTCACCAACACCACGCCGGTTGACGCCTATCGCGGCGCGGGCCGCCCGGAGGCCGCCTATCTGCTGGAGCGGCTGGTCGATCACGCAGCATCCGAGATCGGAATTTCCCCGGCCGAGCTGCGTCGGATCAATTTCGTGAAGCCGGCGGACATGCCCTACCAGACCTTCCTGGGCCATGTGTACGATAGCGGCGATTTCGCCAAGAACATGGACGACGCGCTGGCGCTGGCCGACGTCAAGAACCTGCCCGCCCGCAAGGCGGCGGCCAAGGCCAAGGGCAAGCTGCGCGGCCTGGGCATCGCGACCTACATCGAGAGCTGCGGCGGCGGCAATGACGAGACCGCCTGGATCGACGTGGGCGCCGACGGCAAGGTGGTGCTGATGGTCGGCAGCCAGAACAACGGCCAGGGCCATTGGACGTCCTACGCGCAGCTGGTCTCCGACAAGCTGGGGATCGACATCAACGACGTGACGCTCGTCCAGGGCGACACCGATGTGGTGCCGACCGGCCGCGGCACCGGCGGCAGCCGCGCCATCCCCGTCGGCGGCGCCGCGACCGTCGCGGCCACCGATCGCGTGATCGAAAAGGGCAAGCGCTTCGCCGCCCATTACCTTGAGACCGCCGCCGCCGACATCGAGTTCGCCGACGCGACCTTCACTGTCGCCGGCACCGACAAGCGGATGAGCCTGATCGAGGTGGCCAAGCGCGCCGCCGGCGATCCGCCTCCGGGCGAAGAAGCCGGGCTGAAGGCGACCGACAGCTTCAAGCCGCCGGCCGCGACCTTCCCCAACGGCTGCCATGTCTGCGAGGTCGAGATCGACGCCGCGACCGGCGTGATCGAGATCCCCGGCTATTGGGTGGTCGATGATTTCGGCACCATCCTCAACCCGATGATGCTGGCCGGTCAGGTCCATGGCGGCGTGGCCCAGGGGCTGGGTCAGGCCTTGATGGAGCTGGCGCGCTACGACGATGCGGGCCAGCTGCTCACCGGCTCCTTCATGGATTACACCATGCCGCGCGCCGACGATCTGCCGCACATCAACTTCCAGACCAACGTCTTCCCCTGCACGACCAACCCGTTGGGCGTGAAGGGCGCGGGCGAGGCCGGCGCGATCGGCGCGCCGCCGGCGATCGTGAACGCGGTGGTCGACGCGCTGCGCGAGTATGGGGTGCAGCATCTCGACATGCCGATCACCGGCGAGAAAGTGTGGCGCGCCCTGGTCGACGCGCGCATGCCCATGGCGGCGGACTGAGCGAGCCGTCGCCATCGCCACGCTTGATCTTTCCGTCCTGACCGCCGGCGCCTTGCGCTTGGCGGCGGCGGCCGGGGCGGAGATTAGCAGGCTCGGCAATCAACGCGACCTTCGGCGCAAATCCGACGGGTCGCCTGTGACGGCCGCTGACGAAGCGGCCGAGGCGATCCTGTTGGCCGGACTACGGGAGCTGACGCCCGATATCCCGGTCGTCGCCGAGGAGCAGATGGCCGGGGGCCACCAGCATAACCTGCGACCGGACGCCCCATTCTGGTGCGTCGATCCGCTGGACGGCACGCGAGACTTCGCCGACGGCTTTTCGGACTATGTCGTGTGCCTGGGATTGGTCGAAGGGGGGTTCCCGATCCTTGGCGTGCTGTTCGCCCCGGCGAGCGGCGTCGCCTGGGCCGGCGCCAACGGCGCGGCGCATCGACTTGAAGCGGGACGAAGCGCTCCGATCCAAGCGCGCGCTTGTCCGGCAACCGGGCCGATCGCTCTGATCTCGCGGTCCAACCGCGACGGATCGAGGCTCGATCAGTATTTGGAGGCCGCCGGCGCGACGGAGCGAAGGACCATCGGCAGCGCGTTGAAGTTCGCTCGGATCGCCGAAGGCGATGGCGATCTCTATGCGCGCTTTGGCGCCACTCATGAATGGGACACGGCGGCCGGCCAGGCCGTGCTGGAGGCGGCCGGAGGCGCGGTGCTTGACGATCGCGGCGAGCGTCTGCGCTACGGCAAACCAGATTTCGCCAATGGCCCCTTCGTCGCGCGCGGACGAGTTTGAAGGCTCGACAAACCGGCGCGACGGCATAATTGCATAGGAAGCTCAGAGGCTTTAAACGCTATCCTAACGCGGTATGCGCCCCTGCTGACTCCTTGTGGATCAATGAGAACCACCATGACGCCTGATACTGCCCCTCCTGCCGTCAAGCTGCCAGATCCAGCCGCCTTGCTGACCGACGTCGCCAAGCGCATTCAAGCGATCAGGCGGTCGCGTCCGATCGCCTATTTGAATTCGGCCGATCACGCCTCGCTTGATGAAATGCTCGGCCGCTGCACAGGCGCGATCGGTGAGAATCCGATCGCCCCCATGCGCAACCGCGGAGTCGATAAGCTGCGCGAGTCCATCGAGCGAATGGTGCCGGGGCACTCTTCAGACACGTTAATCTCACTTCGCAACGCCGTAATGGATGTTGTTGAATTTCTTGAACAAATGCCAGACGGTTACAGCCGTAGCTGGAAACGTTTGGAAGCGCCGTCGGCGATCGACCCAGAGGTCTTTGGCGAGCAATACGGCAACGGGCCGGTGAACATCGAGGTGCGCCGCTTCGGCGGCGGGGGCGACGCGATCGACGCGATGATCAAGGGTCTCGACTTCCCGTCCGTCATGGTCATCAGCCTGCTCGCCGATCAACCCGACACGATCCTGCCGCGCGCGCGAGGGTTGCTGGAGACCGAGTTGAAAGGGCAGGAATTCGATGATCGCGGCAACATGTTGTTGGTGCCGATCACCAGCGCGGCGCAAGCTCCGACGATCCTGAAGGTCGGCCAGTTCCTGCGCGACAAGACCGGCGGTCTGCTGGTGGTCAAAGGCCAGCCGAACAACATCGTCGTCAGCCGCACGCGCAACCTGAACGCCGAGTTGGTCGCGCGCTCTCTGGGGCAACCCCAACCAAACCCGCGCGCCTTGATGACACTCGGATTATATT
>JBMLRS010000221.1:0-1607 GCA_049240905.1 Elsteraceae bacterium | reverse complement strand
GGGTTGAAAGCGCGGCGCGTCCGCCACGGTCGCGACATCCGTCAGCATATCCTCCGGCAGCGCCAGCACCACCGGGCCGGGCCGGCCGGAGGTCGCGCGCTGGAAGGCCTGATGCACCAGCTCGGGAATCCGCGCGACGTCGTCGATCTGCGCCACCCATTTGCACAGGGGGCCGAACATGCGGCGATAATCGACCTCCTGGAACGCCTCGCGCTCCACCGTGTCGCTGGCGATCTGGCCGATGAACAGGATCATCGGCGTCGAATCCTGATGGGCGATATGCACGCCCGCGCTGGCGTTGGTGGCGCCGGGGCCGCGCGTGACCATGCAGACGCCCGGCCGGCCGGTCAATTTGCCCTGCGCCTCCGCCATCATCGCCGCCCCACCCTCCTGGCGGCAGATGACGAAGCGGATCGCGTCGGCATGGTCATGCAGCGCGTCGAGCACCGCCAGATAGCTTTCGCCGGGAACGCCGAACACCGTTTCGACGCCGTGGATGCGCAGCTGATCGGCCAGAATCTGGCCTCCCGTGCGCGGTTTGGGGGACGTATTGGTCATGCGCCGCACTAGACCAAAGCCGCGCGCGAAGGGCAACAAGAGGGTCGCCGGCTTGGCAAAATCACCCCGATCAACTATCTTGAGGCTATGTCGAACTTCTCCGGACAATTCGCGGTCGCCGCCTACGGCTATCCGCAGCTCGCGCCCGATTAGCGTCGCTTACGCCCTCGCGTAACGCCTCACTGACGCTATCCGCGCCGCTTTTGGGCGGCGCTTGAGAAGAGAGATCCGATGTCTTCGCTTTCCCTGCCCCAGACGGGCAGCCTGCGCCTTGCGCCCAAGCCGGGCTCAAGCGCGCTTTCCAACGCATCTCCCGACTGCTGGTACGAAGCCAGCGCGCCCGAAGCCGCTCAATTCCCCGCCCTGACCGGCGACCAGCGCGCCGACGTCTGCGTGATCGGCGGCGGTTTTTTAGGCCTCTCCACCGCCCTGCATCTGGCCGAAGCCGGCTTTGACGTGATCCTGCTGGAGGCGGCTTTCCTCGGCGCCGGCGCCTCCGGCCGCAATGGCGGCTTGGTGTTGCCCGGCTTCACCGCCACCAACGCCGAACTGGCCGCCGCGACCGACGCCGCCACCGCGCGCAAGCTGTGGGATTTCTCGGTCGAGGCGGTGCAGCGGGTGAAGGCCCGCGTCGCCCGCCACGAAATTTCCTGCGATCTGAAGGACGGCGTGCTCACCGCCGCCGTCGCCGCCGGCCACGCCCGGCAGTTGGCGCGCGACGCCGGAACCCTGCGCCGCGACTATGGCTATGACGGGCTCGAGCTGCTCTCGGCGGAGGAGGCCCGCCGTCTGGTCCGCTCCGATCGCTATCAGGGCGGCGTTTTGGACCGCGAAGCCGCCCATCTGCACCCGCTCGCCTATTTGCGCGGCCTCGCCCGCGCCGCTCAAGAAGCCGGCGTGCGGATTTTCGAGGCCAGCCCCGCCCGCCATGTCGCGCCCGATCGCGTCACCTGCGATCAAGGGAATGTCTCCGCCCGCCATGTCGTGCTGGCGGCGAATGTCGGGATCGGCGATCTGTCGAAGCAACTCCGGCGCACCATCCTGCCCCT
>JBMLRS010000220.1:0-3057 GCA_049240905.1 Elsteraceae bacterium | reverse complement strand
CATCACCTACAAGATCCTGTTCAACGACGCGGTCGCCATGACCGGCGGCCAGCCGGTCGACGGGCAGATGACCGTGCCGCAGATCACCCAGCAGCTCGCGGCCGAAGGCGTCTCCCGCATCGTGGTGGTGACCGACGAGCCGGGGAAATATCCGATCGGCGCCCCCTTCGCCCATGGCGTGACCGTGGAGCATCGCGCCGATCTCGACCGGGTGCAGCGCGAGCTGCGCGAGCTGCCGGGCGTCACCGCCCTGGTCTATGACCAGACCTGCGCGACCGAAAAGCGCCGCCGCCGCAAGCGCGGCACTATGATCGATCCGCCGCGCCGCGTGGTGATCAACGAGAGCGTCTGCGAGGGCTGCGGCGATTGCGGCGTGCAGTCGAACTGCGTCTCCCTTTTGCCGGTCGAGACCGAGTTCGGCCGCAAGCGCCAGATCGACCAGTCGACCTGCAACAAGGACATGTCCTGCGTGAACGGCTTCTGCCCCAGCTTCGTCACCGTCGAAGGCGGCAAGCTGCGCAAGCCCAAGGCCGTCGCCTCCTCCGGCGGCGATTTCGCCGATCTGCCGGAGCCGACCCAGCCGAGCCTGGACCGGCCCTGGAACGTGCTGGTGAACGGCGTGGGCGGCACCGGCGTGGTGACGATCGGCGCGCTTTTGGGCATGGCCGCGCATCTGGAAGGCAAGGGCGTCTCCGTCCTGGACATGACCGGCCTCGCCCAGAAGGGCGGCGCGGTGATGAGCCATATCCGCATCGCCAATCGGTCGGAGGATATTCAGGCCGTGCGGGTCGCCGCCGGCACGGCGGATCTGGTGATCGGCGCGGACTTCATCACGTCAGGCGGGTCGGAAACGCTGGCGCGCGCGACGCCTGGCCGCACGCATCTGGTGATCAACGAGCATCGCGCGATGCCGTCCGATTTCACCCGCCGCCCGGATCTGGACTTCCCGGCCGCCGCGCTGCGTCGCTCGATCGAGGCGGCGGCGGGGCCGGAGGCCGTGACCTTCCTGGACGCGACCGGCATCGCCACCGCGCTGCTGGGCGATTCCATCGCGACCAACCTGTTCCTGATGGGTTTCGCCGCGCAGAAGGGATTAATCCCGCTCAGCACGACGGCGATCGAGCGGGCGGTGGAGCTGAACAATGTCGCCATCGATTTCAACAAGCGCGCCTTCCTGTGGGGCCGGCGCGCGGCGGTCGATCTGGAGGCGGTCAAGCAGGCCGCCCGCCCGGTCGAAAGCGTGATCCCGGCCCATCGCAAGCTGTCGGAAAGCCTCGATCAGGCGATCGCCCGCCGGGTGGCCTATCTCACCAGCTATCAGAACCAGGCCTGGGCGGAGCGCTATCAGGCGACCGTCGCCCGCGTCCGCGCGGCGGAGAAGAATTCCGTCGGCGGAGAGAAGCTCACCGCCGCCGTCGCCCGCTATCTCTTCAAGCTGATGAGCTACAAGGACGAGTATGAGGTCGCGCGCCTGCACAGCGACAAGGCCTTCCTGGGTGGGATCGCCGCCCAGTTCGAGGGCGACTACAAGATCGCCTTCAACCTCGCCCCGCCGCTTTTGGCCGATCGCGACCCGACCACCGGCCATCTGAAGAAGCGCCGCTTCGGCCCCTGGATGGGAAAAGCCTTCGGCCTGCTGCAGCATTTCAAGGGCCTGCGCGGCACGGCGCTCGACATTTTCGGCTACACCGCCGAACGCCGGATGGAGCGCCAACTGATCGCCGATTACGAGACCCTGATCGGCGAACTGCTCCAGCGGCTTTCACCGCAGACCCTCGACGTCGCCGTCTCACTCGCGGAGATCCCGGAGCGGATCCGCGGCTACGGCCATGTGAAGGAGCGCCATTTGGCCGAAGCCAAAGCGCTGGAGGCGAAGCTTCTGGTCCAGCTGCGCAACCCGCAGGACGCCCCGATGAAGGCGGCGGCGGAGTAGGAGAAAGCTTGATTCGCCGCCTGCTCTAAATCACAGTGAATTGTGATTTAATCTCTCAGGCGACGTCATGGCCTGCTCTCGCCCTACAGCGCTCAAACTTGCTGGTTTCCTCGCGCTCGCGTTTGCTGGGCTTCCAGCAGAGAGCGGCGCCCAGGCGATCCTCGACGTCTCCGCTCTGCCCACCAAGTCGGAGAAGACCAGGGCGAGTTATCAGGCGTTCTTGATCAGGCATACGCCCCGCGCCTTCGCAATGGCGTCGGATGGCGGCGTCTGGGCATACTCAAGCCGAGCCAGCCTTTCGGACACGCGCGAAGCCGCGAGCGCCCGCGCGCTTGAAGCCTGCGCCAAGAACGCCAAGCCGGATCAGCCCTGCCGGCTCTACGCGGTCGATCTGGACGTGGTCTGGAACGGGGAGACCGCCGCCCCGATCGAAGTCCCGAAGGCGCCCGAGTTTGATCCCTTCGTCCCGATGAAAGGCTATTTCCTGCGCGGGCCTGCGGCGTCGAAAGGCGTGGTGGTCTGGTCTCACGGGACGGGGTGGGACGATGCGCGCCGTTATCCGGCCCATCCCGATATCCGCATGCTCAACAACAGCGGATGGGACGTCTACGCCTTCCCCCGGCATCCGGCCAGCGATCGGCTGGAGGTCGGAGTGGCTGGAATCGCCAAGGGCATGCGCGGCATATCAGGCGCGGGCTACAGGAAGATCGTCCTGGCCGGGCAATCGCGGGGCGCCTGGCAGTCCCTCACGGCCTTGGCCGGACCGATCCATCCCTTCGCGGTCGTCGCCGCCGCGCCCGCCGCGCATGGCGGCATGGGCAGCCTGAATCAGTTGAGTCAGCTCAGCCAATTCAAGGACATGCTGAACGACGCCAATAATCCCGCCGTGCGCGTCGCGCTTTTTCTCTTCGACAAGGATGAGTATGACGACGACGTGAGTAAGCGCATGGCCTATGCGCAGGAGATTTTGGGCGCCAAGGGCAATCCCCTTATGCTGATTGGCAAGCCCGCCGGCATCACCGGCCATGGCGGGGGAGCCAGTTTCCAATTCGCCGATCGCTATGGCTCTTGTCTGGTTCGATTTCTCGAATCGCCCGACCTGCCGAAGCCGTTCGGCTGTTGAA
>JBMLRS010000219.1:0-2720 GCA_049240905.1 Elsteraceae bacterium | reverse complement strand
AAGACGTGGCGGCTCGGCTGACCCAGCCGCCCTTCCCGGTCTCGGCGATGGATGGTTGGGCCGTGCGCGCGTCGGATCTTTCGACCATTCCCGCGACCTTGCGTCAGGTTGGCTACGCCCCGGCCGGCGGCAGCTATGACGGCGTGGTCGGCCCAGGCGAGACCGTGCGTCTGTTCACAGGCGCGCCGGTGCCCGATGGCGCGGACGCGATCCTGATCCAGGAGGACGCGGATTTCGACCAGGCGACCGGGCTGGTGACCGCGCGCGAGACGGTCGCGGCGGGGCGCTATGTCCGGCCGGCGGGGCTTGATTTCCGCCAGGGCGAGCGCGGGATCGCCGCCGGCAAGCTGCTCAGCGCGCGCGACATTGGCCTTGCCGCCGCCATGAACCATCCCTGGCTGCGGGTGCGGCGCAAGCCGCGGATCGCGATCCTGCCGACCGGCGACGAGATCGTCCGTCCGGGCGAGCCGATCGGCAAGAACCAGATCGTCAGCTCCAACGCCTTCGCCCTTGGCGCGCTGGTGCGGGCGGTCGGCGGCGAGCCGGTGCAGCTGGGCATCTTCCCGGACGATGCGGAGAAGATCGCCTCCGCCATGCGCGACATCGCCACCGCCGATCTGCTGGTGACCACGGGCGGCGCGTCGGTCGGGGATCATGATCTGGTCCGCGCCGGCCTGACGCCGGAAGGTCTGGCCTTGGATTTCTGGCAAATCGCGATGCGGCCGGGGAAGCCGCTGATGTTCGGCGAGGTTGCGGGGACGCCGCTGCTGGGCTTGCCGGGAAATCCGGTCTCAACCGTGGTCTGCGCGCTTCTGTTCCTGCGGCCGATGATCCAGGCGATGCTGGGGCTGCCGCGCGCGGCCTCGCAGGAGGAAACCGGCCATCTGGCGGTCGACCTGCCGGCGAACGACCGACGCCAGGATTATCTGCGCTCCTCGCTTTCCCGCGCGGAGGACGGCGGCTGGCTGGTCACGCCGATGCGGCGCCAGGATTCCTCGATGCTCTCGCTTCTGGCCGCCGCCGACGCGCTGGCGGTCCGGCCGCCGCATGCGCCCGCCGCCAAGGCCGGCGATCCGATCCATTTCGTCCGGTTCGACGCCGGCCTGTAACGGCTCGGTTGCGCGCAAGCTCCAAGCAGGCGAAGCTCACGCGTCCCGGATGGTCCGGGGCAAGGCGTTCTCAGGGCGGGGTGAAAGTCCCCACCGGCGGTGAGTGCGAGCGATCGCATCAGCCCGCGAGCGCCCGGTCGATCCTGCGCAAGCAGGCATGGCCGGGGTCAGCAGACTCGGTGTGATTCCGGGGCCGACGGTCATAGTCCGGATGGAAGAGAGCGCGAACTTCCCACCCGCCTGCTCGCCTGAGTCGGCGGGTTTGGAGTCGTGCGCCCTGATTCTGGCCTCAATCGTGATGAGGAAACCATGAATCAGACCGAAAGCAACCTATCGCAAAACCGCTTCGCGTTCATTCAGGCGCGCTGGCACAGCGACATCGTCGATCAGGGCCGAAGAGGCTTTCTGGCGGAGATGGAGCGAAAGGGCGTGAAGCCCGAGGCCGTGCATGTCTTTGACGTTCCCGGCGCGTTTGAGATCCCGCTGCGGGCCAAGCTTCTGGCCCAGACCGGCCGCTACGCCGCGATCGTGGCCTGCGGCTTCGTGGTCGATGGCGGGATCTACCGGCACGACTTCGTCGCCGGCGCCGTCATCCAAGGGCTGATGACCGTTCAGCTGGAGACGGAAGTTCCCGTGCTCTCCGTCGTGCTGACGCCGCAGCATTTCCACGAGCATGAAGAACACCGCCGCTTCTTCACCGATCATTTCCTGGTGAAAGGCAAGGAAGCCGCCAACGCCTGCCTTGAGGCGGTCGCGGGTTCGGAGATGGTCAAGAATCGGCGTTTGGCCGCCTGATCAAAGAAAAGGGACCGGCGGCCGACACGCCGCCGGTCCTGCCTCAGTTCGACGTGAGGCCGCCGAGGAGGCGAAGACGCGCTCACTCCCGATCCGGCGCAGGATCTGACGGCAATCGCGGAACGCGGGCCGGGAGGATGAAGAGAGTCATCAGCCAACCCATCGAAAGCATCGTAAAGTTGGGTATCGATCGTCGCGAAGACAATCACGCGCCCTAACGCGACTTCAAGAACACGCCCCCTTACTCTTGAATTCGGCATTGATGTCGACTTATTTCGAATCTGATGAAGGGTTTGTCGATATGAATTCTCATTGTCGATTTACGAATGGCAAAATCGGGGACAGCCTGCTCTTTGGACCATTGTCCGCCGACGGTCTCGCGACTCGCATGTAGCGTCGTGAGGCGACGCGCGGGGACGCGTCAACCAAGAAAACCAGAACCGAAAAAGAACATTTTCTGTTGTTTCTTCTTTGTTCCTATGCTTGATTGCTCTCGCGCCGGGCTGGCTTTCCGGGCTTTATCAAGGACTTCAGGCATGCTCACCCGCAAGCAACATGAATTGCTGGTTTTCCTCCAACGCCGCTTGTCGGCGGATGGGGTTTGCCCTTCGTTCGATGAAATGAAGGATGCGCTGAACCTCGCGTCGAAGTCCGGCATTCATCGGTTGATTTCAGGATTGGAGGAGCGCGGCTTCATTCGCCGCCTGCCGCATCGCGCGCGCGCCCGGGAGATCTTGAAGTTGCCGGAGGACGCCTCGCCCGGCGCCCAGCCCGCCCGCAGCCGTTTCGCCGCGACCGTGATCAAAGGGGATTTCC
>JBMLRS010000218.1:0-4145 GCA_049240905.1 Elsteraceae bacterium | reverse complement strand
TCGCGCGTGCCGGAGGTCGGCGGCGGACCCAGCACTTCGATCTTGCGGGCGGGCAGGTTCGGATTGACCTGGTTCCAGGTCTTGTAGGGGTTCGGGGCAAGCTTGCCGTCAACCGGAACCTGCTTGGCCAGCGCCAGCCAGATGTCCCGGCGCGACAGGTCGAACGAGGTGGACTTGACCGAGTCCGCGACGACGATGCCGTCGAAGCCGATCTTCACTTCGATGATGTTGGTGACGCCGTTCTTCGCGCAGGTCTCAAACTCTGACTTGGTGATGCGGCGCGAGGCGTTGGTGACGTCCGGGTGATCGACGCCGACGCCGTTGCAGAACAGGCGCATGCCGCCGCCGGTGCCCGTGCTCTCGACCACCGGGGTCTTGAACTTGCCCTGGCGGCCGAAAGTTTCGGCGACGGCGCTGGTGAACGGGAACACGGTCGAGGAACCGACGATGCGAATCTGATCGCGCGCGACGGCTGGCGTGGCCAGCAAGGCGGTCGCCGCGATCATCGTCGCCATAAATCCGTATTTCATGGGTAAAGCCCCTTGGCTAGATATCTCGACACGGCCGAGGTGGGCCGATCGCTCCGGTCTCTTAGTGTCGAGCAGGGGTCTTTTTATGACATTTACATGACGTTTTGATGACGGCGTGGAACTTCGCTCTCCGCCGGCGGCGCCAGCCGCAGATGCACGGAGAAGACGCTGCCGACGCCGAGCTCGCTTTCGATCGTCAAGGCGCCGCGGTGGCGGCTCACGATATGCTTCACAATGGCGAGCCCCAGGCCGGTGCCTCCGGCGGAGCGCGACCGCGCGGGGTCGACGCGGTAGAACCGCTCCGTCAGGCGCGACAGATGCTCGCGCGCGATCCCCTCGCCCTCGTCGCGGACTTCCACCAGAACCGCGCGCTCCCGGCCGCCGGACGCGGCGCCGGACAGGAACTGAGCGGGCGGCCGATCCACCTTGCGCAAGGAGACCCGGACCGACCCGCCCGGTCGGCCATATTTCAGGGCGTTGTCGATCAGGTTCTGGATCAGCTGGGTCAGCTCGTCCGTCTCCCCCAGCACCATCGGCAGCCCGTCCTCGACCTCCAAGGCGATCTTGATCTTGCGGCGCGCGGCCTGCAGCTCGAAGGTCGCGGCCACCCGCTCCACCAGACGGCCAAGATCCACCCGGCCGGTCGGCGGCTGATGCTCGTTCACTTCGATGCGGGCGAGCGAGAGCAGATCCTCGACCAGACGCGCCATCCGCTGCGCCTGCTCCTGCATGATGGCGAGGAATCGGTCAGCCGCTTCGGCGTCGCCTTTCGCGGGCCCCCTGAGGGTTTCGATGAAGCCGATCAGCGCCGCCAAGGGGGTGCGGATCTCATGGCTGGCGTTGGCCGCGAAATCCGCGCGCATCTGTTCGGCGCGGCGCAGGTCGGTGACGTCGTGCAGGCTGACGATCAACGCCGTGCCATCCGGCGCCGTGCGCGGCAGGGGCTGCACCCCGGCCATGAAGTCGCAGGCGACCGGCGTGGTCAGCGTGAGGCCGACCGTGCGCCCCTCGCCCTCGCGCAGCGCGGAGTCGACGCCGTCCAGCAGATCCGGATCGCGCAGCACCTGGGCGAGGGAGCGGCCGCGAAGCTCGCGCCCGAACAGCCGCCGCGCGGCGTCGTTCGCGCCGACGATGCGCATCTCGCCGTCGAGCAGCAGCAGCGGGTCAAAGACGCCGTCGAGCACCTGGCTGCGCGCCTCCGCCAGTCGGCGCGCCTCCTCCAACCCGTCCCGGCTGCGCCGATGCAGCCGCGCGACTGCGGAGGAAAGCTCCTGAAGCGGCCCGAAGCGGCGGGTTTCCGCGGGCGGCGGTTCGTCCATGGTCAGCAGTCGATCGGCGTAGGCGCGCAAGGCCAAAAGCCCGTGCAGATGCCACCGCGCGAGAATCAGCCCCAGAACCAGCGCGACGCCGAACCCCGCCGCTGCGGCGCCGGGCGACAGCAGATCGGTCAGCACCAATCCCGCCAACACCAGAAACGCCGGAGAAGCCGCCGCCAATCCCGCCGCCAGCAGTTGAACAGGTTCTAAGCGGGGCGGGCGGGTCTGACTGTCTGGCACGGGACTCGTTCCGTAAAGAGCGACAAGCTGCCGTTGTGCCTCGTTACGGTGACGCTTTCGTGAAAATCCCGAAAGTTATCCCGCTTCAGCGCCCGACAGCATAGGAGGCGAAGGCCGCCGCGGTCACGATATCGTTCATCGAGGCCCCCATCGAGACGATCTGCGCCGGCTTGGACATCCCCATCAGCAACGGCCCGACCACCGAGCCGCCGCCCAGCTTCTGCATCAGCTTCGACGCGATGTTGGCCGTGTGCAGCGCCGGCATGACCAGCACGTTCGCCGGACCCGACAGGCGACAGAAGGGATACAGCTTCAGCAGTTCGGGATCGAGCGCGACGTCCGCGGACATTTCGCCGTCATACTCGAAATCGACGTTGCGGCTGTCGAGCACGGCGACCGCCTTCCGGATCCGCTCCGCCTTCTCCGCCATCGGGTTGCCGAAGTTGGAGAAGGAGAGCAGCGCCACGCGCGGCTCATGGCCCAGGATCCGCGCCTTGGCCGCGGTCTGGATCGCGATGTCGGCCAGGGTCTCGGGATCCGGCAGCTCATGCACGGTCGTGTCGCTGATGAACACGGTGTGGCCGCGCGCCAGCAGGATGGTGAGCCCAAACAGGGCTTGGTTGGGCTTGGGGTCGAGCGCGCGCAGAATCTCCTTTAACGCGCCGGCGTAGTTGCGCGTGCTGCCGGTGACCAGCGCGTCGGCGTCGCCATGGGCGACCATGCAGGCGGCGAAGACGTTGCGGTCCTGGTTCACCAGACGCTGACAATCGCGATAGAGGTAGCCCTTGCGCTTCAGCCGATCGTAGAGGAAATCGGCGTAGGCCTTGTTCCGCTTGGACTTGTGCGCGTTCAGGATGGTGATGTCGTCCGGCAGATAGAGGCCCAAAGACGCGGCCATCGAGACCACGCGCTCCTCGCGGCCGACCAGCACGGGCTTGCCGTAGCCGGCGGTGCGGAAGGCGAGCGCCGCGCGCAGCACGCGCTCGTCCTCGCCCTCGGCGAACACGACGCTGTGGCTGTGCTGGACGCAGTACTCGAAGATGCCTTGCAGGCTGGCGGAGGTCGGATCCAGCCGGGTCGACAGCTCGCGCGCATAGTCGGTCAGGCTGGAGAGCGGCTTGCGCGCGACGCCTGTGTCCATCGCGGCTTTCGCCACCGCCACCGGGATATGCGTGATCAGGCGCGGATCGAACGGCACGGGCAGGATGTATTCCGGGCCGTAGCGCAGACGCCGGCCGGAATAGACCGCGTCCATCTCCTCCGGGACGTCGGTGCGCGCCAGCTCCGCCAGGGCTTCGGCGGCGGCGATCTTCATCGCCTCGTTGATCGTGGAGGCGCGCACGTCGAGCGCGCCGCGGAAGATGTAGGGGAAGCCCAGCACATTGTTGACCTGGTTCGGATAGTCCGACCGGCCGGTCGCCACGATCGCGTCGGAGCGGATGTCATGCGCCTCCTCCGGCGTGATCTCCGGATCAGGGTTCGCCATGGCGAAGATGATCGGCTTGTCGGCCATGCTCTCGATCATCGGCGCCGTCACCGCGCCCTTGGCGGACAGGCCGAAGAACACGTCGGCGCCCTTCATGGCGTCGGCCAGGGTGCGCGCCTCGGTCTTCACCGCGTGGGCGGACTTCCACTGGTTCATGCCATCGGTGCGGCCCTGATAGATCACGCCCTTGGTGTCGCACAGGATCACCTGGTTGTGCGGCAGGCCATAGGCCTTCAGCAGCTCGACGCAGGCGATGCCCGCGGAACCCGCGCCGTTCACCACCAGCGTGATGTCCTCCAACTTCTTCCCGGTGATCTGCAACGCATTGATGAGGCCGGCCATGGCGACGATCGCCGTGCCGTGCTGATCGTCATGGAAGATGGGGATGTCCATCAGCTCGCGCAGGCGCTGCTCGATGATGAAGCATTCCGGAGCCTTGATGTCCTCCAGGTTGATTCCGCCGAAGCTGGGGGCGAGGTAGCGCACGCAATTGATGAATTGATCGACGTCCTTGGTGTCGACGCACAGGTCGATGCCGTCCTCGCCTCCCTCAAGGGACGTAAGGTCGACGAA
>JBMLRS010000217.1:3968-4515 GCA_049240905.1 Elsteraceae bacterium | reverse complement strand
CATCTCGCCGCGCGGGCGGCCAATCATCAGGCCCTGACCCCGCTGGATTTCCTCGCCCGCAGCCAGGAGGCTTTCGCCGAGCGCCCGGCCGTCGCCTGGCGCGAGCGGGTCTGGAATTACCGGCAATTCGCCCAGATCGTCGCCCGCATGGCGCATTTCCTGAAGGCTCAGGGCGTGGGCGACGGCGACGTCGTCTCGATCATCTCGACCAACCGGCCGGAGATGCTCGCCGCTCATTACGCCGTCCCTCTGCTGGGCGCGGTGCTGAACAGCATCAACACCCGTTTGGACTCCGCGACCATCTCCTACATCCTGGAACATTCGGAAAGCCGCCTCTTCCTGATCGATCCCGCCTGCCAGACCGCCGCCGAAACCGCGGCGCAAGCCAGCGGCGTGGCTGTCCATTTGATCGGCGAGGGGGATCTGGAGCTGCTGGCGGACCGCGCGCCTTTACCTCTGCCGGATCATCGCGACTTGATCACGGATGAATGGCGGCCGATCTGCCTGAACTACACCTCCGGCACCACGGGCAAGCCAAAGGGCGTGG
>JBMLRS010000217.1:0-3958 GCA_049240905.1 Elsteraceae bacterium | reverse complement strand
TCGGTCTATCTCTGGACCCTGCCGATGTTCCATTGCAACGGCTGGTGCCACACCTGGGCCGTCACCGCCGCCGGCGGCCTGCATGTCTGCCTTGACCGGGTCGATCCGGCCCTGATCTTCGCGGAGATCAAGAACCACGCCGTCAGCCATATGAGCTGCGCGCCGGTGGTGCTCTACATGATGATCAATCATCCGGACGCCAGCTCCATCAAGCTGCCCCGCCGCCTGACGGTGTTCACCGGCGGCGCCTCCCCCACCCAGGCGCTGATCGAGCAGTTGGATCGTCTAGGCTTCGACCTGATCCATCTCTATGGCCTGACGGAGAGCTACGGCCCCGCCTCGCTTTGCGATCTCGATGAGACGGACCTCGACGCCGCATCCAAGGCCAAGCTGCTGGCGCGCCAGGGCGTCCGCCATGTCACCGCCGGTCCTATCCGCCTCCTCGACGACCAGGAAAAGGACGTGCCCGCCGACGGCGCGACCCTTGGCGAGATCACGCTGGCCGGCAACACCCTGATGGCGGGCTATTACCGGGATGAGGCCGCGACCGAAGCCGCCTTCCGGGGCGGCCTGTTCCGCACCGGCGACCTCGCCGTGATGCATCCCGACGGCCGGATGGAAATTAAAGACCGCGCCAAGGACGTGATCATCTCCGGCGGGGAGAACATCTCCAGCCTGGAGGTGGAGAGCGTGCTGCACCAGCATCCGGCCGTGCTGCTGGCCGCCGTGGTGGCGGCGCCCGACGAGAAGTGGGGCGAGATCCCCTGCGCCTTCATCGAAGTGAAGCCCGGCGCCAGCGTGACCGCCGAGGAGCTTTTCGCCTTCTGCCGCGAGCGCCTGGCGGGCTACAAAACCCCGCGTCGGATCCTGTTCCGCGAGCTGCCGAAGACCGCGACCGGCAAGATCCAGAAATTCATTTTGAGGGAAGAGGCGCGTTCATGAGTCTGGATTGGGATCCCAACGCGCTGCAGAAATTCCTGGCGCAGCATTTCGGCGTGAACTCCGGCGATTTCACCTGGGAGCGGATCGCCGGCGGCCAGTCCAACCCCACCTTCTTTGTGACCTACGCCGGCAAGCGTCTGGTGCTGCGCAAACAGCCCAAAGGCCCGATCCTGCGCGGCGCCCACGCGGTCGATCGCGAATTCAAGGTGCTGGACGCCCTGTCCAAGACCACCGTCCCCGTGCCCAAGCCCCTGGTCTTTCACGCCGATCCGGACCTGCTCGGCACGCCCTTCTATCTGATGGAGCGGCTGAACGGCCGCGTCTTCCCGGACGCCTCCTTGCCCGGCATGAGCCCGGCCGAGCGGCGCGGGATCTATCTCGGCATGGCGGAAGCCTTGGCCGCCCTGCACGCCGTGAGACCTGAAGAAATCGGCCTCGCCGATTACGGCCGCCCCGGCAACTACTTCGAGCGCCAGTTCGCCCGCTGGTCCAAGCAATATCAGGAAAGCCCGAGCGACCGGATCCCGGCGCTCGACCAGATCACCGACTGGCTGGCGAACCACATGCCCGCCGACGACGGAAAAACCTCGATCGCCCACGGCGATTTCCGCCTCGGCAACCTGATGTTCCACCCGACCGAACCCAAAGTGATCGGCATCCTGGATTGGGAGCTCTCGACCCTCGGCCACCCCCTGGCTGACCTCGGTTTCTGCTGCATGCCCTGGCGCACGGCGCCGGAGGAATTCGGCGGCATCCTCGGCCTGGACCACGCGACCCTGGGCATCCCAACCGAACAGGAATTCACCGCCCACTACATGGCGAACGCCATCCCGACCCCTGAATTGAAGCCTTTCCACATTGCCTTCGCCCTCTTCCGCTTCGCCGTCATCTTCGTCGGCATCGCCGATCGGGCGCGCGCCGGCTCAGCGGCAGGCTCCAACGCCGCGGAGATCGCGCCCTTGGCGGGAAGGTTCGCGATAAGGGCGCTGGAGGCGGTGGGCTAGTTCCTCCCCCAATCTGAGCCTGTCGAAGAATGCGCAAACTCATCAGCGCCTGCCGCCTCGCCCCCTTCGACAAGCTAAGGGTGAGGTAAATAACTGAATTATTTCGATAATCGTCATTGCGAACCGAAGGTGAAGCAATCTACCGGCGTCAACGTGACGGGCCGCCCCTTCCACCTGGGCTCTCTTGAGGTTCTACGCCATTGGCGTATGATCTCCCAATGCCAACGATCATGCAGACCGTGGCCGAGACGCCGCAGTTTCTGCGCGACGTCAACGCGCTGGGACTGACGGACCATGAACGGAAGTGGATCGTGGACAGCGTCGCCTCTGATCCCCGCCAAAGGCTTGGAGATCCGCGGTTCCGGCGGGGTCCGAAAGTTTCGCGTGGCTGGCCCAGGGAAAGGCAAAAGCGGCGGTTATCGTGTCATCGCCGCCTATTTCGGCCCCGACATCCCCGTCTATTTGCTGTCGGTGCTGTTGAAGGGCGAGCGCGCCAACTACACGGACCTGGAGATCGCTGGCTTCAAATCCTTGACCGCCGCCATCGCGCGGCATTGGCGAGATCGGAGAACAAAATGACCAACAGCGCTGATCGCATCATGCAGGGCCTCAAGGAAGCCCTCGACCACGCCGCCGGCGTCGATGTCCGTGGCCTGTCGCTGCATATTCCGGAAACGGTGGACGTCTCCGCCCTGCGGCGGAGAACCGGCCTGTCGCAGACCGCCTTCTCCCGCCGTATTGGCGTGTCAACCGCAACTCTCCGCAACTGGGAACAGGGTCGAAGAGCCCCAGAGGGTCCGGCGCGCATATTGCTCGCGATGCTGGACCGCAATCCTCGTATCGTAGAAGAGACGCTCTCCTGAGCCTATCCAGCCCTCACCCCGCCGTCGGGTAGTCCGTATAGCCCTCGGCGCCGCCGCTGTACCAGCTGTCCATCCGGTCCGGGTTGAGCGCGAGTTTATGTTTGATCCGATGGGGTAAGTCCGGGTTCGCCAGGAAAGTGCGGCCGTAGGCGATCGCGTCGGCCGGGCCGGAATCCAGAGCGGCTTGGCCTTTCGGGCCGTCGTAATCCGAATTCAGCACCAAGGGGCCCTTGAAGGCCTGCTTGATCGCCGGCGCGATCGGCGGGAATTCCGCCACGCCGCGGGTGCCGTTGAAATCCGGCTCGCGCAGCTCCAGGAAACTCACGCCCAGTTCGGCCAGCGCGGATGCTGCGGCGGGGAAAAGGGCTTGCGGATTGCTGTCGTTCACCCCCTGGCTGGCGCCGTTCGGCGACATGCGCACGGAGGTGCGGTCGGCGCCCACGACCTCGATCACCGCGGCGGCGACCTCGCGCAGCAGGCGGATGCGGTTCTCGATCGAGCCGCCATATTGGTCGGTGCGGAGATTGGAGGTTTCGCGCAGGAACTGGTCGATCAGATAACCGTTGGCGGCGTGGATCTGCACGCCGTCGAAGCCGGCTTTCAGCGCGTTGGCCGCCGCGCGGCGATAATCCTCCAGCAGGCCGGGAATCTCGTCCAGCCGCAGGGCGCGCGCCTCCACGTGCGGCTGCTTTTCGCCATAGGTGTGGGCCAGGCCCGGCGCGGTGGTGGCGGAGGCGGAGACCGGCTGGCCGCGTCCGGGCAGGCTGGAATGCACCACCCGTCCCATATGCCAGAGCTGGGCGATGATGCGCCCGCCGGCCTGATGCACGGCGGCGGTGATCGGCTTCCAGGCCTCGATCTGCGCGTCGCTCCACAGGCCCGGCGCGTAGGGCCAGCCGAGGCCCTGCAGGCTGATCCCGGTCGCCTCGCTGATGATCAGGCCGGCGCTGGCGCGTTGGGCGTAATACTCCGCCATGATCGGGGTCGGGATATGGTCGGCGGTGGCGCGGCCGCGGGTCAGCGGCGCCATCAGAATGCGGTTGGGCGCTTCGATGGCGCCGAGGCGGATAGGGTCGAACAGCGACGGCATGGAATTCGGTCCTCAAGAACGGGTCGATTTATAACACTCGATACAAAATTATATGGGCG
>JBMLRS010000216.1:0-1795 GCA_049240905.1 Elsteraceae bacterium | reverse complement strand
GGGGCCGCGGCGCTCCCATATCAGACCGGCGCTGACGCTATCTAAATTCTGGTCGATCTCGCCGGCCACACCTCGGGCAATCGGCTCTTGGCCTTCGCGCAGCGGCCGGCCCCGGTTCAGGTCACCTGGCTGGGCTATCCAAACAGCACTGGCCTGCGCGCGATGGATTATCGTCTGGTCGATTCCATCACCGATCCTGACGGGCGAGCGGATCAGTGGGCGTGCGAGCAACTGCTGCGCATTCCTGGCGGATTTCTCTGCTATCAGCCGCTTGAGGCGGCGCCGGAGCTGGTTCCGCCACCCTGTCTGCGCAACGGGTTCGTCACCTTCGGGTCTTTCAATAACCCATCCAAGCTCACGGCTGCGACGCTGGAGGTCTGGGGCCGCTTGCTGATGTCCCTGCCGGGGTCACGCTTGCTGTTGAAGGGCCAGTCCTTCGCGGATCCAGGCGCGCGCGCGCGGTTTCTGGAGCAGTTGACTCGGTTCGGGGTGGAGCCGTCGCGCGTCGACTTGAGGGAGCAGACCGCCAGCGCGATCGATCATCTTCAGCTTTATGGCGAGATCGACATCGCGCTTGATCCGTTCCCCTATAACGGCGCAACCACCACCTGCGAAGCGCTTTGGATGGGAGCGCCCGTCGTGACCTTGGCTGGAGAGCGCCACGCCGCCCGCGTCGGCGCCAGTCTATTGACGCAGATTGGCGCGACCGAGTGGATCGCCGGCAAGCCGGAGGATTATCTTTCGATCGCTCTGTCGCTCGCCCGCGACGTGGGTTCGCTTGCGGCGACGCGAGGCGCCTTGCGCGCCCGCATGGCTGCTTCCTCGCTCTGCGACGGTCCTGGTTTCGCGCGAAAACTTGAGGCGCTTTATCAAAAGATCGCCTGATCTCGCTGGAAACACCGCTCCCCCGCGTTCAGAACCATAACCGCGCTTCTACCATCCCCCCGCCTAGGGTATGATTCTTGGTCGCTTCGCGTCGCCAAACCACAACATCTGGGGGCGCGGGCAAAAGGATCATCGGCCAGGGCATCGACGCGGTCGGCGCGCGGAGTTTGGCTCGGCTGACCATATGAGGAGAAGAATTGATGTCCACAGCCATCGCGAACCAACTTTACTTGGCCTATCTGGGCCGGCCGGCGGACACCGCCTGGCGCGCGGCCACGGCGGCGGCGATCGATCCGAACGTCGGGCCCACGCAGGCCTTGCAGTCCGCCTTCTATAACGCTTCGGTGGTGGACGGCGTGTTCTCGTTGACCGACAGCAGCAGCGCGCTGGTCAACAAGATCTTCCTCAACATCTTCGGGTTCAGCGCCTCCACTTTCGAGCAGAACGCCTGGGCCACGCTGATTGATCAGGGCGCGATCACCGCGCCGACCGCGGCCTGGACGATCTTCGTCAGCTATCTGGGCGCGACGAACGTGCCGACCGCCTACCAACAGCCGACTCAGTCGAAGCTGATCGCGATCGACGCCTTCACCAATCAATTGGCCAATGATCCGACTGCGAATGTCGCGGTCTCGTCGTTAGGCGGCGCCGCGGCGACCTCCGCGCGCTCCTACGTTACTGGCGTCACCTCGCAGGCCACGGCGGCCAGCGCGGTCGCCGGCGTCGCCACAACGGTCGCCAACATCGGCACGGCGACCAACGGCTCCACTTTCACGCTCACCACCTCGGTCGACAGCCTGACCGGCACGCTGAACAACGACGCCTTCACCGCCACGGACACCACCTTCAATTCTGGCGACTCCTTGAATGGAGGGCTTGGCGTGGATCGACTGACGGTCACCGCCTCCAC
>JBMLRS010000215.1:0-2191 GCA_049240905.1 Elsteraceae bacterium | reverse complement strand
CCGGCGACGGACATGCCCGGCCTGCCGGCCTACGAGCTCGCGCCGCATACGACGATGCGCAAGGTCATCGCCCGTCGCCTGACCGAGTCCAAGCGCGACGTGCCGCATTTCTATCTCTCGATGGATGTCGGCCTCGACGCGCTGTTGAAGCTGCGCGCTGATCTGAATAAGCGCGGCGAATCAAATGGCTACAAGCTTTCGGTGAACGATTTCATCATCAAGGCCTCGGCCATGGCGTTGAAGCGCAAGCCGGCGGCCAACGCCGCCTGGACGCCGGACGCGATGCTGATGTTCAAATCGATCGACATCTCCGTCGCCGTCGCCATCCCCGGCGGACTGATCACCCCGATCATCCGCGACGCGGACAAGAAGGGCGTGGCTCAGATCTCGAACGAGATGAAGGACCTCGCCAAGCGCGCCAAGGAAGGCAAGCTGAAGCCGGAGGAATTCCAGGGCGGCACCTTCTCGATCTCCAACCTGGGCATGTTCGGGATCAGCAGCTTCTCCGCGATCATCAACCCGCCGCAGGCCGCCATCCTGGCCGTTGGGCAGGGCGAGGAGCGGGCGGTGGTGCGTAAGGGCGCGATCGCGATCGAGACGCAGATGACCGCCACCCTCTCGGTCGATCACCGGGTGATCGACGGCGCGCTGGGCGCCGAACTCCTTCAGGCCTTCAAGGATCTGATCGAGGATCCTCTGGCGATGCTGGTCTGAGGCGTCAAGGACCTGTGTTTTTCAACCCATTCATTCCTCATGCTGAGCTTGTCGAAGCATAGCGCCGCAATCGCCCGTGTCGGTGGCGGACCCTTCGACAGGCTCAGGGTGAGGGATGAGTTTGCTGGAGCCGTAGATGGCTGAAAATTCATTCGACGTCGTTGTGGTCGGCGGCGGTCCGGGCGGCTATGTCGCGGCGATCCGGGCGGCGCAGCTGGGCATGTCGGTGGCTCTGGTCGAGCGCGAGCATCTGGGCGGCATCTGCCTGAACTGGGGCTGCATCCCGACCAAGGCGCTGCTGCGCTCCTCCGAGATCAATCACTTGCTGCATCACCTGGACGCCTATGGCTTCTCCGCCAAGGACATTTCGTTCGACATCGCGAAGGTGGTGAAGCGGTCGCGCGGCGTGGCTGCGCAGCTCTCGGGCGGCGTGAAGCATCTGCTGAAGAAGAACAAGGTGACCGTGTTTGACGGCAAAGGCGTGCTCGGCAAGGCCCAGGGGAACGCGGGCCGGACGGTCGATGTCTCCAAGGACGGCAAGCCCGTCGCCACATTGACCGGCAAGCATGTGATCCTGGCGACCGGCGCCCGCGCGCGGACCCTGCCGGGTCTGGAGCCGGACGGCAAGCTGATCTGGACCTACAAAGAGGCGATGGTGCCGACGGCCATGCCGAAGTCGCTGGTCGTGGTCGGCTCCGGCGCGATCGGCATCGAGTTCGCCAGCTTCTACCGCAACATGGGCGCGGAAGTGACCGTGCTTGAGGCGCTGGACCGGGTGATGCCGGTGGAGGACGAGGAAATCTCCGCCTTCGCGCGGAAGTCCTTCGAGAAGCAGGGCATGAAGATCGTCACCTCCGCCAATGTGCAGGGGCTGAAGAAGGGCGCCGACAACGTCACGGTCACCTATCAGGCCGGCGGCAAGACCGAATCCCTGACCGTGGATCGCGTCATCCTGGCCATCGGCATCGTCGGCAATGTCGAGGATATCGGCCTCGAGGGCACCAAGATCCGGGTCGAGAAGACCCATATCGTGACCGATCCCTATCTCCGCACCGATGAGCCGGGCGTCTACGCCATCGGCGATCTGGTCGGCCCGCCTTGGCTCGCGCACAAGGCCAGCCATGAAGGCGTGCTCTGCGTGGAGAAGATCGCCGGGATCCAGGGCCTGCATCCGCTCAACCCGCTGAACATCCCCGGCTGCACCTATTGCATGCCGCAGGTCGCCTCCGTCGGCATGACCGAAGCCAAGGCGAAGGCGGCGGGCTATGCGGTGAAGGTCGGCCGTTTCCCTTATATGGGCAACGGCAAGGCGATCGCGCTGGGCGAGCCGGAGGGCATGGTGAAGACCGTGTTCGACGCAAAAACCGGCGAATTGCTGGGCGCGCACATGATCGGCGCCGAAGTGACGGAGCTGATTCAGGGCTACGGCATCGCCCGCACGCTTGAATCCACCGAAGCCGATCTGATGCACACGGTG
>JBMLRS010000214.1:0-5484 GCA_049240905.1 Elsteraceae bacterium | reverse complement strand
AGGCGAGCGAGACGCGCTCCGGGTCGCGGCTGTTCCAGGCGTCTTCCGCCATGCGCGCCTTCTGCGCGGCGGTTTCGGCGGTGAAAGGCGGCGATGGCGGGCGATTGGCCATGACGGGACTCCAAATGTACCGATTGGTAAATTTTGTACTAAACGGTACAGAGTGGGCCGCGTCTGTCAATTAGCGGCGTCGACCGGCGTGCAATGCGCGGGGCGCTCTGCCATAATCGTCAGATGATCGGCTTCCTCGTTGTCGTGAGCGTTGGCCTTTTCGCCGCGCTTGCTTATGTATTGGCGCGGCGCGCGCGTCGGCGCGAGACCCCGAGCGCGTCCTTGCGTCTTGCAGGGCCGAAGACGGCGGATATCGCGAAGGCGGAGCCGCCGACGCGGACCATGGTGGACGTCACGCCGCGCGGCACGTCGATAAAGGTTTAACAGGCGCATGTTTGATCTGGACTGGGGAAAATTGGCGCTGATCGGCGCGATCGCGTTGATCGTGATCGGCCCGAAGGATTTACCAAAGGCGCTGCGCACGGCCGGCTTCTGGGTGCGCAAGGCGCGCGCCATGGCCTCGGAGTTCCAGTCGAGCGTGGAGCAGATGGCCCGCGAGGCGGAGCTTCAGGAACTGCGCGAGAAGGTGGAGAAGGCCTCCCGCATCGACGTGGAGGGCGAGATCCGCAAGACGGTCGATCCCGACAACAAGATCGCGGACGCCCTGGCGCCGCCCGACATCCCCGATCCGGCCGCGATCATCGCGGAGCCCTTCAAGGCGCCGACCAGCCCGACGCCGGAATCCATCATCGTCGGCGCCGATTACCCGACCTCGCTTCCCGGCTCTTCTGAGCCGACCGCGACCCCGGCGCCCGCCGCCGCGCCGACCTCCATCGCTCAGGCGGAGACCGCCGCGCCGGCGGATCCGGCCGCGACGCCCGCCCCCAAACAAGTCTGATCGGTCATGCAAGAGGATATCGACGATAAGAAAATGCCGTTGCTCGACCATCTCGTCGAGTTGCGGTCGCGCTTGCTCTATTCGGCGGTCGGGTTTCTGGCGGCGTTCGGCGTTTGCTATTATTTCCACCTGGACATCTATCGCTTCCTGACCGTCCCGCTCGCCGAAGCCGTTGGGCATGAAGCCGGGCGGCGCATGATCTACACCGGCCTTACCGAAGCGTTCTTCACCTACATCAAGGTGTCGAGCTGGGCGGCGCTATTCCTCTCTTTCCCGATCATCGCCAGCCAGATCTGGATGTTCGTGGCGCCCGGTCTCTACAAGAATGAGCGCGGCGCGTTCCTGCCCTTCCTGGTGGCGACCCCGGTGCTGTTCTTCCTGGGCGGGCTGCTGGCCTACTACTTCATCATTCCGCTGGCCTGGAAGTTCTTCGTCGGTTTTGAAGCGCCGGCGGTTGACGGCAATCTGCCAATCGTTCTCGAGGCCAAGGTCAGCGAATATCTGTCGTTGGTGATGACGTTGATTTTCGCCTTCGGCCTCAGCTTCCAGATGCCTGTGCTGTTGACCCTGCTGGGGCGCGTCGGGATGGTCAGCGCGGATGGGCTGACGCAGGCGCGACGCTACGCGATCGTCGGAATCTTCATCTTCGCCGCGATCGTGACTCCGCCGGACGTGTTCAGTCAGGTCGGCCTCGCCATCCCGATGTTGCTGCTCTACGAGGTCTCGATCCTCTCCGTGCGGCTCATCGAAAGGCAACGCGCCAAGCGCGAGGCCGAGTTGGACGCCGAATCATCTTCCTGACGCCGCCTCGCGTCGTCGTCGATTGAAACGCCTTTAACCTTCCCGAATCTGGGTTTTCGCCATGCATGACATCGCCGCCATCCGCGCTGACGCCGCCGGATTCGACAAAGCCCTCGCGCGCAGGGGGCTGGCGCCGCAGTCCGCGCAGATCCTTGAGCTGGATGAGCGTCGCCGGGCGGCCCAGACCCAACTGCAGGCGCTGCTGCAGCGTCGCAACGAGGCGTCGAAGGAGATCGGTCAGGCGAAGGCCAAGGGGCTCGACGCGCAGCCGATCATGGATGAAATGGCCGCGATGAAGCGCCAGATCCCGGATCTGGAGGCGGAGGAGGCGGCTCTTGGTCTGCAACTGACTCAGGCTCTGGAAATCATTCCGAACCTGCCCGCCGCCGACGTGCCCGACGGCTTGGATGAGACCGGGAATGTGGCCAAGAGCCATGTCGGCGAGCCGCGCGCCTTCAATTTCCAGCCGCTGGAGCATTTCGAGATCGGCGAGGGCCTGGGCCTGATGGATTTCGAGGCGGCGTCGAGGCTCTCCGGCTCGCGCTTCGTCATTCTGCGTGGCGCGTTGGCCAAGCTTGAGCGCGCCTTGGCCGCGTACATGCTGGACATCCACACCAACGAGTTCGACTACACGGAGACCGCGCCGCCACTGCTCGTGCGAGATCACGTGCCCTATGGCACCGGCAATCTGCCCAAGGCGGCGGAGGACATGTTCCACACCGACAACGGGTTCTGGCTGATCCCGACGGCGGAAACCCCGCTGACCAATCTGGTCGCGGATCAGATCGTCAACGCGGAGCAATTGCCGATGCGGTTCACCGCCGCCACGCCCTGCTTTCGCTCCGAGGCCGGATCGGCCGGGCGCGACACGCGCGGCATGCTGCGGCAGCATCAGTTCTTGAAGGTCGAACTGGTCTCCATCACCCATCCCGACAAATCCTGGGAAGAGCATGAGCGGATGACCCAGGCGGCGGAGACCGTCCTGCAGCGTCTCGGCCTGCCTTATCGGCGCATGCTCTTGTGCAGCGGCGACATGGGCTTCGCCTCGGCCAAGACCTATGACCTGGAAGTCTGGTTGCCCGGCCAGAACGCCTATCGGGAGATTTCCAGCTGCTCGAATTGCGGGGATTTCCAGGCGCGGCGGATGAAGGCGCGCTTCAAGGCGCCGGGCGACAAGGCCACTCAGTTCGTCCATACGCTCAACGGGTCTGGCGTGGCGGTCGGACGCGCGCTGATCGCGGTGCTGGAGAACTATCAGCAGGAAGATGGCTCGGTTCTTCTGCCGGAGGCTCTGCACCCTTACATGGGCGGAATGACCGTCATCGCCCGGCCATGACCGCCTTGCCGCTGGCCGGCAAGCGATTGCTGCTGTCGAACGACGACGGCGTGCATGCGCCAGGCTTGAAGGTGCTGGAGACGATCGCGCGGAAACTGTCCAAGACGATCTGCGTCTGCGCGCCGGAGTTGGAGCAGAGCGGGGCCGGGCATAGCCTCACCCTGCGGCGCCCGCTGCGCCTTCGAAAACTGAAGCCCAACCGCTTCTGCGTGGACGGCACCCCGACCGACGCGGTGCTGCTCGCCCTGAAGAAAGTGCGCGAGGCGCGGGGGACCGATCTGGTGCTGTCCGGGGTAAACGCCGGCGGCAATCTCGGCGAAGACGTCACATACTCAGGCACCGTCGCCGCCGCCATGGAAGGCGCGTTGGTCGGCGTGCCCGCGATCGCGCTCAGCCAGGAGCGGACAACCGGCGAGACCATCCACTGGCGCACGGCGGAAGCCTTCGGCGCGGAGATCATCGCCAAGCTCTTTGGTTTAGGTTTGTCCCCTAACATACTGATGAACATTAACTTTCCTAACCTTCCACCTGATGCGGTGAAGGGGGTGAAAGTCACGCGCCAGGGCCGTCGCAAGATCGGCGATCAGGTGGAGGAGCGGGTCGATTTGCGCGGCGAGCGCTATTACTGGGTCGGGTCGTTGCGCAACGAGCCGGATGGGCAGACCGGATCTGACCTGGAGGCGGTGGCCGACGGTTACATCGCAGTCACGCCGCTGCATCTGGACCTGACTCATGACGCCTCCTTGGCGGCGATGGGGCGGCTGTTTTCGTGAGTTCGGAATTCGATCAAGCCCGCCGCGCGATGGTCGTCACGCTCCGTGAACAGGGCGTGAGGGACGAGCGCGTGCTGCGCGCCATGGGGCAGGTGCAGCGGCACAGATTTCTGCCCGCCAGCTTTCAGGCCAGCGCCTATGAGAACATGGCGTTGCCGATCGGGCAGGGCCAGACGATCAGTCAGCCCCTGGTGGTCGCGGCGATGACCGAAGCGCTGGACATGCCCGATCGCATGACCGTGCTGGAGATCGGCACCGGCTCCGGCTATCAGACCGCCGTGCTGTCGAAGTTGTGCCGACGAATCTACACGATCGAGCGCCATAAGCCGTTGCATGAGGCGGCGCTGGCCATGTTCGCGGACCTCAAGCTGCATAACGTCGAAGCCCGGCTGGGCGACGGGACGTTGGGATGGCCGGAGGCTGCGCCGTTCGATCGGATCCTGGTCACCGCGGCCGCCGAGCAAGCCGTGCCAAGCGCGTTGATCGAACAGCTGGCGGTGGGCGGAGTTCTGGTCACGCCGATCGCGCGCTCCGCGGTGGATCAAAGCCTGGTGAAATTCGTTCGTCATCCGGAGGGTATCGAGCGGATCGAACTGGGCCCGGTGCGTTTCGTCCCGCTGGTCAGCGACCAGTCGCCGGCGCAGGACGGCCCGCGCGACGTGGAGCAGGCCCTGCGAGAGCGGCGACGGCGGGCGTCGCTCAAGTCAAGTTGAGGGATCAGGCTGTTTCACTTACATTCCGTAGCGTCATGATTCCCTTTCGGCGTATGAGCGGCGCGGCGCTCGCTGTCTTTGCGACGGCTTTCCTGCTGTCGGCCTGCGCCGTGCAGCAAGCGCCGCCTCCCCCCCCGCCGCGGCCCGCGCCGGCCCCGATCGCGGCCCCCCCTCCCAGTTTCGGCGGCGAAGGATCCTATATCGTCCAGCGTGGGGATTCCTTGAGCGGCGTGGCGCGCAGGTTCGGCGTGCCGGCCAAGGCGGTGATCGACGCCAATGGGTTGAAGCCGCCTTTCACCCTTCAGGTGGGTCAGCGTCTGACGCTGCCCCAACAGAAATCCCACACCGTCGAGCCCGGCGAGACCCTGTTCGGCATTTCGCGGCGCTATGGCGTGGATTCGAGCGTGCTGGTGCAGTTGAACAAGCTGGAGCCGCCTTACGCGATCCGCTCTGGCATGGTGTTGGCGCTGCCGGCTCCGACGGTGCCGGAGACGAGCGCCCAGGCGATGCCGTCGGGAACGCCGCAGCGAAGCGGCGGCGTTGACGTCGCAGCCTTGCCGCCTCCTCCCGGAGCCAGCGCCGCCAATCTCCCGACATCGAGCGCGTTGTCCGCGCCGTCGACGCCGCCGGCCCCGCTTCCCTCGGCGCCCCCTCCGCCGACGCCTCCTCCGTCAGCGGTCATTCCGGCGGCGCCCGCCCAACCACCGGTTCCCGCTCCGCCGCCTCCGAGCGCCTTGTCAGTTCCTGAGCCGGCGCCGCCGGCGTCCGCTCAACCGGCCAGTCCTCCGACGCAGTCGCCGCCTGCGGCCACGACGAGCGCGCCGGCGCCGCAGCCTGCTCCGCCGGCGGCCGAAACGCCGGCGGCTCCACCCGCGCCAAGAACAGGATTGCCGCAGGCGCCATCACGGCCGT
>JBMLRS010000213.1:0-26223 GCA_049240905.1 Elsteraceae bacterium | reverse complement strand
CACGCGGCGCGCAGCGCCGTCTGCGGAAGGCTGGTTGAGGTAATGCTGCGCCGCGTTGGCGAAGCCTTCCTTGTTCAGCAGGCCGGTTCCCGGATCGCGCTCGCTGGCGGCGACCGGACGGGTGAGCGCGGCCAGCGAACTGAAGGACAGAAAGTAATGGCCGCTCGCGCCGGGCAAGGGGCAACCGGCCATATTGCCATTCAACCGGCGCGATCCCGGGTTCAGGGTCAGCGGAATCGGGTTCAGACGATCGCCGGCGCGCGCGGCCGCGATGACCCGCTTCAACGCGCCCTGCTCGTCCGGACCGATCAGCTTGCTCAAGGGCTGGCCGATCAGCGCGCTCGCCGGCATCCCAAGCATCGCCTGCACCGCTCCCGTGATGAAGGTGATCGTTCCGTCGCTCAGAATCTCGATCAGAATATCCGCGCGCGCAAAGGCGAAGGCGACATACCGATCCTTCGAGCTCCTCGCCGCAGCTGCGACTGGGTCCATCAAACCAATTCCACAATTATACGGCGGTGATATATTTCTCAGTTTAGCGTAGCCAGCGCAATAAGCCAGTGTCCCCGAGTTAGGAAATGCGTCTCATTCGCGATAAACCTAGGACGATTTTACGCAGCCTAGGACGGGATGATTGCAATCGCGCGTCGGCAAACTCATGCTGAAGCTTGTTTTCAGGCGTTCGGACAGGGTGACGCGCTCAATGACCCAACTACGGATCCTCGCCCCAAGCTACCTGTTGCCCGAACCTGACCCCGAAAGCCTGATCAAGGATGGCGCGGCCTTGATCGAGGACGATCGAATCGTCGCGATCGGCCCTCTGGAGGCGCTGACCAACCGAGCCCCGACCGCGCTGGTGGATCGCCTGGACGGCAAGCTGCTGATGCCGGGCTTCGTGAACGCGCATCAGCATGGCCGCGGGCTGGGCACGCTGCAGCTTGGCTACCGCGACGATCAACTGGAGCGCTGGATCGCCGCGCGATGGCGGCGCGGCCCGCTGAACCCTGGCGCGCATGCGGCGCTGGCGGCGGCGGAGATGCTTCGCCACGGCGTGACCACGACGATTCAGGCCAATTCCGCCACGGGCTCCGGTGATTACGAGGGAGAACTGCGCGCCACGCTGCGCGCCTATGACGCCATCGGACTGCGAGCAATGGTGTGCGTCGGCGCCCAGGACCGCGCCCTGACGGTCTATCCCGAAGAATCGACGCCTCGCTTCATTGAGGGCTGTTCGCCCGAATTGCAGGCGGTTCTGCGCGATCGTCAGTCGGTCTACGCCGCAGGGCCCTCGGAAACCCTGGCGATGATGCAGCGGCTTCTGTCGGACTACGCCGGCCATCCTCGACTGACTCTGGGCTACGGCCCGGCTGGGCCGCAATGGACCAGCGACGCGATGTTCCGCGCCATCGCCGACGATTCGGAGCGGCGCGGGCTGCCCGTGCATCTGCATTGCCTGGAAAGCCCGATGCAGGCGAAGGTCTGTCGCGAGATCTACCCCGGCGGGGTCATCAAAGGGCTCGGCGCGCTGGGCCTCGGCTCCTCGAGGGTCTCCTTGGCGCATGGCGTCTGGATGACCCCGGACGACATCGAAGCCGCCGCCGGCTACGGCATGACGGTGGTGCGCAACCCCGGCTCAAATCTCAGACTGCGCAACGGCGTCGCGCCACATCCGCAATTCCTCGCCCAGGGGCTCTCGGTCGCGGTTGGCACGGACAATTCCGGCCTGGACGATGACGAGAACCTGCTCGCGGAGCTGCGGTTGGCGACCGATCTGGCGCTTGGGCAGACCGGCCTCTCCTTCGGTCGACCGGCGCGGCCGACCCTGGCCGACCAGTTGGCCATGCTCACCGTCAACGGCGCGGCCGCCGCCGGCCTCGGCGCCCAGGTCGGCCGAATCCGCGCCGGCTGGCAGGCAGACCTCACCGCGATCGATCTGACCCATGTGACCGGTCCCTATCTCGACCCGCTCGTCACCCCGGTTGACGCCGTGCTGCGGCGAGCTGGGGCGCGCGACGTGGCGATGACGATGGTCGCAGGACGCATCCTTTGGCGCGACGGACGACTGATCGGCCATGATATGGCGGCGTTGATCGACGCCGTGCGACAAGACGCGCAGTCGAGTCGCCTCAACGCCGAGCCGCGACTGGCTGCCTTGGTCCCCGAGTTGCTGGAGCGGCTCGACAGCCACTACGGCGCCGCCTGAGGGGCGTTGACGATGCAGTCGAAGTCAGACGCGACATCCGATTCGGCGATCGAGAGATCCGGCCGATCACCCGGCCTCAAAAGAAAACACGCCGAATCAGCCCCTTGCAGTTCAGCCCTTATTTGCAACAGCGGTTGGACGCTGGTATTTCATGCATTATGTCAGGGGTTTGGGAGACCGGCTTGCGCGGCCTCGCCGATCAGGGCATGTCTATTGGAGAATCAAGGACCGCGCCTTGCGTTAGGCGGCGGTCAGGCTATCGGTGCGGAGTTGGGCCGGGTTTCCAGGGGCGATGCGCTTGATCGCGGCTTTTGGGAGCGCCAGTTCTATGACTTGGGTGATGCGACTGACGTGATCAGAGAATGGCTGCCGTCGGATTTTATTCTCAGCGCGGCGCTGGCGCGTCGCGGCGGCGCGACTCGATGACCGCCGGCGTCCAGGCGTCGTGGCGCTGACCGATGGAGCAGGTCCGCACCATCGAAGGAGAGGTCGACGACATCAAGGACCGGCTGTCGTCGACGGGCGACACTGTCGTCGAGATGCTGGTTTCCGGCGGTGGCGGCATGGAAAAATGCATCGCCTACTCCGAGAAGGCCAAGGTTCTGCAGAACCTGCTTGAGAAGATGCGCGGGCTGGTTTCGCGCAACAACGTCAGTCACATCCGCGACCTGAAGGTCCGCGTTGAGATCAACGGCATCGTGAAGAATCAGTCCGGCAAGGACCTGATCGTCACGGGCATCAAAATCGTTCAGTAAACCCCTCGCCCGATCAGCGTCGGAGGCGGAGGCGCGTTCTCAACTGCGTCTGAATCGCGAAAGGCCGAAATCGCGCGATCATTGACGAAGTTCTGACCGCGAACGGCTTCGACGTAAGCCGATCTTGTTCATAACATTATGAAAAATAGCGCGTTCTCTATCTCACGCGATTCAGACTAAGCCGAAAACGCGCTAGGCGTCGTCCGGCAATTGATAGGCCGCGACCAGCAGCTTATCGACCGTCTCGCCGGTGCTGGTGAGCGGTAGAACCAGCCGCTCCCAGGTCGCCATGCGACCGTTGAAATCGGCGGTGTAGCTGCGCATGACCGGCACGCGTTCCCGGCGCACGCGATCATATTCCGTGTGCAGCAGTTCGCGCTGCTCCGGGGGAAGCAGCTCGATCGATTTTCCAACCATGCTGTCGCCGAACGCCTGCTGGAAGGCGTCGCCATAGTAGGAATAGATGAAATTGTCGCCTTCGATCACGTCCATGATCAGCAGATTGCCGATCCATGGCCGCAGATCGGCCGGGTCGATGTCCGTCGCGCCCGCGACGCTGTCGACGGCGCAATAGCCTTTCCAGAACTCGTACAGACCACGCAGCATCGGATGACGAAGGTCAGGAGTCTGCTGGGTCATTCCGGTCCGCCTAATCCCTTCCGGGGTGAGCTCTCGCCAGGAACGCGGGCGATGGTGGGCCAGGGTAGAGTTGAACTACCGACCTCACGCTTATCAGGCGTGCGCTCTAACCACCTGAGCTACTGGCCCGGTTCCCAACGGAGACGAGGTGATACGCGTTCAAGCGCTGACTTGTCAAACGGACTATTGCGCCGACCGGCCTCTGTTTCAGTTTTTTTTCGACGACGGCTCCGCCTTCACTCCCCACGGACGAGGAGGCTGCGCGCGCGCTCCTCGTCATCGGCGAGGGCGTAGATCAGCGACGCCAGAGTGGGAGCCGCAGTGGAGGCGATGGAGAAGGCGTTGAGCAGGGCTGCGCCGGCCCGCGGGTCCCCGGCGACGGCGGTCATCGCGGCGGTCAGCAACGCCGCCGCGGGCCGCGCGCCGACCGGCACGCGCGCCAGCAGCTTCTTGGTCGCCGCATGATCGCCAGCCTTGAAGGCCTGGTAGGCCGCCAAGGTCACGCTGTCGGTGCGGCTCTGCCACCAGAACTCCAGCATCTTGTCGAGAAGCGTGCGCACCTCCTCGCCCGTGAAGGTGATGGAGGGAGAAGTTCGCGCGTCGAGGATCGTGCCGGCGAGCTTCGCCCCCTCCATCGTGACGCCCGTGAAATCAGCCCCGACCAGATCGCTGCCGGTCAGATCGGCGCCGGTGAGGTCCGCGTAAGTGAAATTGGCGCCGACGCAGCGCGCGTTGCTGAGGTCGGATCCCGCGAGCCGCGCCTCGCTGAGGTCGGCTTCGGTGAGATCGCTCGCGCGGAGATTGGCGCCTTCCAGGGGCTGGGCGCGCAGGTTGAGCCGCGAAAGATCGGCCCCGCCGAGATCGCGCGTCGGCTCCACGCCGAAAGAGCGGGCGAGCGCGACGAAGCCTTCAGGCGCCGGCCTCAGGCGATGGCCGGAGGTCAGCACGGGCAGGACCGGCCGGGTCACCGCGCGCCGATCAATGCCGATGTCCTTGATCTGATCGATCACGGCGGCCTGCGGCATCTCCGTGATCGCGATCAGATCTTCATCCAGGAACGCCGCCAAGGGATCGACAGAGATAGCTTTCATTGCGCTTCCTTCGCTCCTTGGGGCTGGTTGAGAAACGCCAGACGTCGCTGCAGTTGCTTTCGCATGTTGTAGACCTCGCCGACGTCGCACCCCAAAGCCTCCGCAAGGCGACGGGGTGGAATCGGTCCTGGAGCCTCCATGATCAAACGCGCCGCCCGGCGCAGCTGCGGCGCGTCGGACAACGCGTTGAGGACCTGAAGCGCGAGCCGTGACTGGCGAACCGCCGCTTCGCGCGCGACCAAAGTGTCTTCGGCGTTCGGCGACTGATCGACCATGTCGACCGGCGCGAGATCGCCGTCGGCCGTCCTGGTCTCAGGCCAGTGAATGGTCGTGCGGTTTTCGGCGAGTTCAGCGTCATGGCTGACGAGGCTCGAAATGACGCCCGCCAAATGCACGAACATGGAGACGCCGAGCTGCCGGGTGCGGCGGCCGGTCATGGTCTCCATCACGGCGCGGGCGACGTAATCCTGCGGCGCTTCGATCCGCACGCCATGGACGCGCGCCACCCTTCGGCGCGCGTACAGCGTGAGCCGTTCCAACAAGACTGCGTCCAGCGAGCCCTCCCCAAGAGGACGGGCCGCGTCGATCGTCTGCGGAGAAGATCCCATCGGATCGAAATACAACGGATTGGGTTATTGGAACCATAGCCAAACGATGCTCCCGCGCGTTAACTGGTGACGCGGTTGAGTGGCAAGGTCGCCGAAGGGTCGGTGGCGGCGTATCGTCGCGTCGCGTCGACGCAGGCGACCTGCGCGCGCTCGCCGTTCATCTGCAAGGAGACCAGCAATTCGGCGGCGGCGGCGTCAAGACGCGAGGGCAAAGGCGAGGTCGCAGGGCCCCGGTCTTTCGTAGGCGTTGACTCTGACATGCACGCTCCTCATCCGTAAGCTCGGATGTACGTCCACTAACATTGCCGACGGCGATGGACTATCGTCCATGACGGGTTAAATAAATCGCATGACAACGCCCCTTTCGACTTCCGCTTCCCCCCCGCCCCGTAGAACTGGCGAAGGCCGTCTGCCAGGCGATCTCGACCCTCGCAGCCTGGTCGAACGCATCCTTCGCGTTGATCACGCGGGCGAATATGGAGCCAAGCGGATCTATGAAGGTCAGCTCGCCGTTCTGCGTCGACGGAACGACCCGGCTTCGCAGCGCGCGCAGACCCTGATCCGCCACATGGCGGCGCAGGAGAACGCGCATCTGGAGGCGTTCCAGAAGATGTTGCCGGCCCGACGGGTTCGGCCGACCGTCCTGCTGCCCTTATGGCATGTCGCCGGGTTCGCTCTCGGCGCCGCGACCGCCGCCTTGGGGCCGCGCGCCGCGATGGCCTGCACGGTCGCCGTGGAGGAGGTGATCGACGCCCACTACGCGGCGCAGGCCGCACAGCTCGGCGAGGACGAGTCCGAACTGCGCCAGTCGATCGAAACCTTCCGCAGCGAAGAGGTGGAGCATCGCGACACCGCGGTGGAGGAAGGCGGCCGGGACGTCGCCGGCTTTCCCGTTCTGTCGAGCGCGGTGAAGCTTGGCTCCAGAGTGGCGATCTGGCTCAGCGAACGCGCCTGACGAGTTTTAGCCATTTAAGAGAAGCCTGTGTGTTCGCCAGCTCTAGATCCTGATCTAGGGCCCCGTAGATGGCGCGGCCTGTAAGCGTAGAGTCGTTTTTCTTGTAATCTCAACCGTATTCATTGCTGGCGATGATCAGAAGACGTGAGCATGAAGCTTAGTCGACTATTTCAGCTATCAATGTTGTTGATTTGAATAGCGGTTGAATTATTTGGCATGGCGATTTCCCCGCAAGAATATCTTGTTTTGCGGCAGAAGGCGGAGATCCGGATCGCGGTCGAGGGCTTCGGCGCCGCTCTGGCGGCCACCCACGATCTGGACAATGAATGCGCCCTTCAACCTGACGCTGCTGCATCAGGAGTCCGACGCGACGGCGGAGCAGTTGCAGACCGACGCCAAGAACGCGGCTACCACCGACGCCTCGCTCGCTCGACCGATCTCTCCGACCAGGCCGACGCCCTGTGCCGGGTGATCGACCGTTACATCAGCGGCGTCCTGGCGGCCTAGGTGTTTAGTTCACACCCGCTCTTACCCTGTTTCCAACCCTCCCGGCGAATATGTCGCGCGATCCGCTCAGGTGCTTGCTTGGTTTCTGAGGGAGCTATAGCTTGTCACAAAACCGTCATAAAAATCATGCGCGCAGGGCGCATAGCCGGAGGATCCTACCACATGACCATCACGAGACTGCTCACGGGCGCGGGGCTGCTCGCCTTGGCCTGGGCCACCCCGGCACAGGCGCAAGGACAGCTCAATCTTTACTGCTCGGTCCAGGTGGAGTGGTGCACGGCGATCGCCAACAATTTCCAGCGCGACACCGGTGTTACAGTGAACATGACCCAGAAGGGCTCCGGGGAATCCCTCGCCCAGATTCGCGCCGAGGCCCAGAATCCCCGTGGCGATGTCTGGTTCGGTGGAACCGGAGATCCGCATCTGATTGTGGCGGAGGAGGGGCTGTCGGTTGAATACAAATCTGCAAGCCACGCAGACCTGCAAGCTTGGGCGATCCGCCAATATGACGCCGCCAAAGGACGCTCGGTCGGGGTGTATTCCGGGGCGGTCGGCTTCGGCTTCAATACGGAGCTTCTGGCCAAAAAGAACATCCCTGCCCCCGCCTGCTGGGCGGATTTGACCAAGCCTGCCTACAAAGGTGAAATCCAGGTCGCCAATCCAAACTCCTCGGGCACCGCCTACGTGATCATCGCGACGTTGGTGCAGCTTATGGGAGAAGACAAGGCATTCGCATATCTCAAGGAACTGCACCCCAACATCAACGCCTATGCCCGCTCGGGCACCGGCCCGATCAAGGCGGTCGCGCGCGGCGAAACGGCTGTCTCCCTGTCTTTCGTGCATGATGCGGTGACCGAGAAGAACGCGGGCTTTCCCGTCGCATACAATACCCCCTGCGAAGGCACCGGGTATGAGATCGGCTCGATGTCCATCATCAAAGGCGCCCGCAACATCGCCAATGCCCGCAAGTTCTACGACTGGGCCCTCACCCCGGCAGCCCAAAGGATCGGATTCGAAGTCGGCAAACAGTTGCAGATGCCGTCCAACAAGAACGCGCCGCTGCCCCCCGGTGCGCCTGATCTCTCTAAGATGAAGCTAGTGGAATATGACTTCGTGAAATATGGCGCTGCTGCCGAACGCCGCCGCCTGCTCGCCAAATGGGATGCGGAAATCGGATCGCTGCCACGCTGAACAAAGACTCCAACAGGGATCACATGACCATGATCAACAGGCGGGTTTGGATTGCCGGGGCGGCGTTGGCGGTCCTGCTGAGCAGCGCACCGGCAATGGCGCAAGGGCAGCTCAATATGATCTGTGCGCCCGCCTCGGACTGGTGCGAGGCGATAGTCGCCGGCTATTTGCGCGACACCGGCGTAAAAGTGAACATGGTGCGGAAATCGGCCGGGGAGATTCTGGCCCAGGTGCGCGCAGAAAAGGAAAACCCCAAACTCGATATCTGGTTCGGAGCCTCGACCGACACTCATTTCGTAGCGGCCGAAGAAGGGCTTCTGCAGCCCTACACCTCGCCGAACATGCCTCAGCTGCTTCCATGGGCGATAAAAGCTCATCAGCAATCGGGCGGTCGCTGCGTCGGGGTCTCCTCCGGCGCCATCGGCATCGTCTATAACGCCGAGTGGCTGAAGAAGAAGAACCTACCCGTGCCCCTCACATGGCAGGATCTGCTGAAACCGGACTATAAGGGGGACGTGCAGATGCCGAACCCCAACTCGTCAGGCACGGCCTACACGATCATCGCAGGTCTGGTTCAGCTCTGGGGCGAGGATCGCACCTTCGACTATCTCAAGAGACTTCACCCCAATATCAACGCCTACACGCGATCAGGATCGGCTCCGATCAATGCCGCGGCGCGCGGCGAGACCGGGATCGCTATCAGTTTCAATATGGAGGCGCTTACAGCAAAATATGCTGGTTTCCCGGTTGAATTGAACTATCCGCCCGAAGGCACAGGCTTTGAAGTCGCTTGCATGGCCATCATTCGCGGTTCTCGCAATGAACGCGAAGCCCGGCGCTTTTATGACTGGTATCTGACACCGGCGGCGATGGATATTGGACCAAAAGCCAATCAGTGGCATCAACCCGCCCATTCCGGCGCGGCCCCTGACCCCAAGCTGCCTGACCAGACCAAGGTTAAGCTGGTCGACTATGATTTTGCTTTCTTCGGGTCCTCCGCCACCCGCCGTCGGATCCTTGCGCGCTGGGATGCTGAGATAGGGTCGCTGCCGCGTTAAAACAGCCTCAGCCGGAGCCGCCTCATGCCAGCGAACACGCGCGGCGTCCTTAAGATCGATTCCGCCTTGTGGTGGTGGCTCGCGGCTGCGGTCGGCCTCTGTCTGCTGCCCTGGCACATGCAGCAGGACGACATCGGTCTGGCCGGACTATTCGCCTTGTTGAAAGACGATCCGGAGGCAGCGAGCGCGCTCGGACAGTCGCTCTTCCACAAACGCTTCTGGTTCTGGCCGATCATCGCAGCCCTCATCGTTGCAACGACGGCGTTCCGGCCCGGACTCGATCGGCGAGGACGTGGCGCGATTTTGCTGATCGCCGGTCTCGGCGGGCTTATCGCCATCATCGCGCAGGGATGGTTCATCGGTGTCCGGGGCTGGAGCTATCCGTTTCTGGAGCGCGCCTTCGGTGATCTTGACGATCGGCAATTCGGTGTCGGCTGGGGCGGGGCGATCACCTTTGCCGCCTTCGCTGCCCTCACCACGACGGCTTTAGCCTTGCGCGGATTGTTCGGGGGGGATCGTTTCGTGGCCGGATGCGTCGGCCTGCTGATCGCCTCGATCACCCTGTTTACTGTCTGGCCCGTGCTCACCATTCTCGGCCAAGCGCTCCGCCCCCCTTCCGATACCTCCTTCGCCACAGCGTTCGTTGACCGCATGTTCCACCCCAAGGTCTGGGGATTGGCCTGCGTCTACTCCCGCTCATCCTGTGGCGTCGCATGGAACACACTGACGCTTGGCATTGCGACCGCCTCGACCTGCACGCTGCTGGGTCTGGCCTTCGCGCTGGTGGTGACGCGAACGGGTTTCCCTCTGAAGAAACCGCTAAGGCTGCTGACAGTGCTGCCCATCATCACGCCGCCCTTCGTGATCGGGCTGGGATTGATCCTGATCTTCGGCCGGTCAGGATTGATCAACCAGTGGGTTTCCGCCCTTACCGGGGTTGAATTGGGGCGCTGGATCTATGGTTTCGACGGGGTTTGGCTGGCGCAGGTGTTTTCTTTCACCCCAACCGCCTTTTTGGTTCTGATCGGCGTGGTGCAAGGCATCTCGCCAACCATGGAGGAAGCCTCTCAGACGCTCCGCGCCGACAGGATGCGAAGCTTCACCTCAATCACCCTGCCGCTGATGAGACCGGGTCTGACCAATGCCTGGCTTGTCGTGTTTGTCGAGAGCCTCGCCGATTTTGGCAATCCAATCCTGCTGGGTGGCTCCTTCGGGGTGCTCTCGACCGAGATCTTTTTCGCCGTTGTCGGCGCACAGGCAGATTTTGGCCGCGCCGGCACCCTGGCGCTGATCCTGCTTATCTTTGCGCTGATCGCCTTCATGATCCAGCGCGCGGTCCTCGGCCGCGCCTCCTATGTCTCCATGAGCGGCAAGGGGGATTCAGGGCTGCCGACGCCCCTGCCGAACTCGATCCGCCGCCTTGCCTACTGTATCGCGCTGCCATGGGCCGCCCTGACGATCTTCGTCTATGTGTTGGCGCTTGCAGGGGGGTTCGTAAAGGTATGGGGCCGCGATTGGACACCGACTTTGTCGCATTTCGGTCGCGCTTTTTCGATCGAATGGTCGGCGAACGGAATTCTATGGACCGGCGGGGCCTGGGGGTCGTTCTTCACGACGATTCAATTGGCGGCGATCGCGGCTCCGATCACGGCGGCGATCGGGCTGCTGGCGGCCTGGGTCCTGTCACGACAAAAATTCGCGGGCAAGACCTTGCTGGAATTTGCGCTGATGCTGACCTTTTGCGTGCCAGGCACGGTGATCGGCGTCGCCTATATTCTGACCTATAATGTCCCACCGGTGGAGATCACCGGCACGGCAATCATCCTGATCATCTGTTTCGTCTTCCGAAATCTGCCGGTCGGTGTGCGATCCGGGATGGCCGCGATGAGCCAACTCGACAAATCGCTGGATGAGGCTTCGACCACCCTGCGAGCCTCCACGTTCCGCACCTTGACCGCGGTCGTTCTGCCCCTGCTCAAACCGGCGATCGTCACGGCGCTGATCTACTCATTCGTCCGGGCGATCACGACGGTTTCAGCCGTGATCTTTCTGGTATCGGCCCAATACGAGATGGCCACCGTCTTCATCATCAACCGGGCCATCAACGGCGATTATGGAATCGCGATTGCCTACTCAACTGCGCTCATCGTGCTGATGATGCTGGCCATCGGCTTGATCCAGCTTGTGGTCGGTGAGCGCAAGATCGGCCGCCGGAAGTCGGGGGCCGACCCGACTTCGGATATCACCGCCCCTCCCGCAGGAGCCAGAGCCTGATGACCCCCACCGCCAACGCCAACGCCAACGCCGCCGAGGTAAGGCTTGAGCAAATCACCAAGCGTTATGGCAAGGTTACGGCCGTCAAGCCGCTCGATCTGGTCATTCCACCGGGCAGTCTCGTGACGCTTCTGGGGCCCTCAGGCTGTGGCAAAACCACGCTGCTGCGCATGATCGCCGGGCTGGAGCGTTCCACCGAAGGCAGGCTCTTGATTGGCGGCAAGGATGTGACCCATCTGTCCGCCGGCGAGCGGAACGTCTCGATGGTGTTCCAGTCTTACGCCCTGTTCCCGCACATGAGCGTGCTCGACAATGTCGCCTATGGGCTGGTGTCCGGTGGCATGAAGAAAACCGAAGCCCATGCAAAGGCGCAAGAGGCGCTGGCCTCGGTCGGGCTTACAGGTTTTGGGGATCGGCTTCCCTCCGAGATGTCCGGTGGCCAGCAGCAGCGGGTAGCAGTCGCGCGGGCGCTTGTGCTGCGTCCAGATGTGCTGCTGTTCGATGAGCCGCTGTCCAATCTCGATGCGCGTCTGCGCCGCTCGATGCGGGAAGAAATTCGGGCTTTGCAGCAATCGCTGGGCGTGACGGTGGTCTACGTCACCCATGACCAGTCCGAAGCCTTGGCCGTGTCCGATCTAATCGTGGTCATGCGGGCTGCGGAGATTGCTCAGATGGGAACGCCAAGACAGCTCTATGACGCACCGGACAATGTCTTCGTCGCCACCTTCATGGGCGAGGCCAATCACGTAAAAGGGCATCTGGACGCCACCAGCAGTCAGGCCGGTATCGTCACACTCGATACGCTTCAGATCCGGCTCCCACACCGCAATCTGCCCTCAGGCATAGCCGACATAGTCATCCGCCCAGAAGCCATCCGCCTGGGCGATGCCGGCATGCCCGGATGCCTGAGAGCAACCGTGCGTACGGCGACCTATATGGGCGCCCATGTCGAATACAATCTCGACACCGCCATCGGCCCGCTTTTCGTCATCGCACCGGAGGCGGACACGCTTTACCAGATCGGCAGTCATGTCGGTGTCACGCTTGCGGATCGCGGCGTCTTCGCGGTGAAGCCGTAAGGCGCTTCCTGTCAGAAGATACGACGCCAATCCTCAACCGCATGCGCCGCATCATCGGCGATCTCGAAAGACTCGGCATTTAGCGCGTTTTCCGCTTAGCCTGAATCGCGCAAGATAGAAAACGCTCTATTTTTCATAATGTTATGAACAAGATCCGCTTCGAAGTAAGCGGTTCTTGTTCTAGAAACGGGAGGACGGGCTGTAGAACGGCGTCCGGTCTTGATCGCGCAGATAGTCGGCGTAGAAGGCCTTCACATGCGGGATCAGGCCCTTGGCGAGCGTGCGGCGTTCCTGCTCCACCGCGCTGGGCGGGGCGGCCATGCGATTGGCCAGTTCCTTGGTGGATGCTGCGCGGTCGATCCGGGTGAATTTGCGGTCGGCGTAGATCAATTCGCCATCCACCAGCACGTGATCCACGCCTTCGGTCTTGGCGCGCAGGATCACGGCGTCAATCGGGTTGGTGTCGGGATCCAGGAACGGCGCCGCGACCTGGCTCCAGCGCAGCATCACCGCGTCGCAACGCATGCCAGGCTCCAGCCGGCCGATCAGGCCTGAGAAAGGCGTGGTGGCGGCGCCCCCGGCGGTCGCCATGCGCAGCACCTGCGGCGGGGTCGGCACCTGATCGTCCATGCCGGGCACGCGATGGGCGCGCAGCACCAGCCGCATCTCCTGCAGCATGTCGCGGTCGTCGTTGATTCCGGCCTCGTCCAGCCCGATGCCGACGGTGATCCCGCGCCGCTCCAGATGGTTCAAGGGCGCGACGCCGCTGCGCAGCCGGAAATTGGAGCTGCAGTTGTGGCAGACGCAGGCCCCGGTGTCCGCCAGCAGCTCGATGTCCGCCTCGTTCAGCCAAGTGCCGTGGCCGATGGTGAATTTCGGGCTGAGCATGCCCAAGCGATGCAGATGGGCGACCGGGGAGCGACCAGTGCGGCGCAGGGAGTATTCCTTCTGATAGGGCGTCTCCAGGATATGCATGTGCATGGGCGCGCCCGTGCGGACGGATTCGCCCTGAAGGTCGGCCAACGCGTTGTCGGAGCACCAATGCAGGTTGGCCGGGGCCAGTTGGATGGCGATGCGCGGGTGATCCGCCCATTGCTTGTGCAGGATCCGGAAGGCGCCGAGCTGATCTTCCGTGCTCTGCGCCAACCAGTCGAACCAGCGGCCCAGAGGTTCGGCCAGATCGCGCGGCAGACGCTGCAGGAAGGTCTGATCATCCTCGTAAACCAGCCGGTTCTGGTCGCGCAGCATGTAGGCGTAGGAGGCGCGCATGCCGATGTCGGCGTACGCCCCCAGCACTTCATTGGCCCCGGCGGCGATCGCCGCGCCGTCCCCCGGCACCCGGCCATGCAGATGCTGCACGGTGGTGATCCCGCTCTCCACCATCTCGAAGGCGGAATAGAGCGTGTCCAGCCGGCGGTCGACGGCGCGCGAGCCCAGGCGCGAGGCGAACCATAACTCCAGCGGCAGATCGGGAGAGCCCAACTGCAGGGGCGTCAGGCCGACATGGTGATGCGCGTTCACGAAGCCCGGCAGCAGCACATGATCGGGCGAGCCCAGCTTTTCGGCGCCCTGCGCGGCCGGCAGGGCCGCGATCTCCTCATAGGGTCCGACCGCGAGAATCACGCCGTCCTGCTGCAGCACCGCGCCATCCTCGACGCAATCGAAGCGAAAGCGGTCGATCACGCCGCGCACGACATATTTCGCTCGGATCAGGCTGCTGGACATGATTTGCTTCCTCTTGCTGTGATCACACCGGGGTTTGGTCTTCTATATGCATCAGAGCGCGGCGCAGGAGGGAACGCCATGATGGGTTTGCGGGAATTGCCAGGCATCGCCTACACCGACGACGCCTTCGCCAAGCGCGAGGCGGAGGTGATCTTTCGCCAGAACTGGACCCATGTCGCCAGCGGCTTCGACCTGCCCGACGCCGGCGACGTCTTTCCGACCTGGGCCGGCGGGCTGCCGATCCTGCTGGCGCGGCAACGCGACGGCTCGATCGCGGGTTTTCACAACGTCTGTCGGCATCGCGGCTGTCTGCTGATCACGGAGCCGCAGAAACAGCGGCCCTTGCTGAACTGCAAGTTCCACGCCTGGGCCTATGATCTGAACGGCGCGCTGCGCAAGACGCCCTATTGGACGGCCGAAGACGGCAGCGCCGACCCGACCTTCGATCCGAAGAATTTCGGACTGCTGCCGGTCGCGACCGCGGTCTGGTGCGATCAGATCTTCGTGCGCCTCTCGGAGACCGGCCCCAGCTTCGCGGACTATATCGCCCCGCTCCTGAAGCGCTGGTCGGCCTACGACCTGTCGCTGGTGCGCTATGGCTTCCATCAGGATTACGAGGTCGCGGCGAACTGGAAGCTGGTTGTGCAGAACTTCCTGGACACGCTTCATCTGCCCTTCCTGCACCCTCAGCTGGGCCCCGTGGAGTCCGCCAAGAACTATGACGACGTGAACGAGGGCGACGTCGCCATGGGCATCTGCTACCGCGCCGGCGGGGCGGAGAAGGAGAAGGGCGACAAGCATATGCCCAAATTCCCCGGCCTCTCGCCGGAGCTGATGGCGCGGCAGGACATCCTGGTGATCTACCCCAACACGCTGGTGGAGTTGGTCGCCAACCATATTCTGTTCATCCGGATCGATCCCGCCGGCCCGGCGCTGAGCCGCGAAGTGATCAGCGGCTATTTCATCGGCGGCGACGTCGATCCCGCCGACTGGGCGGCCGCCAGCGAAGGGCTGAAGCAGGCCTGGGACCGGCTCAACACCCAGGATTTCGCGGTGGTCACCGCCTGGCAGGCCGGCCAGCATTCCCCGGCCGCCGCCAACCAGCCGGAGATCTCCCCGCTCTGGGAGAACAGCGGCGGCTGGTTCCGCGCCCGCGTGGCGCGCGAGATGGGCCTGATCGGCCAGGAGATGGCGGCATGAAAGTAGCGATCACAGGCGCCTCCGGCATGCTCGGCCGCTTCGTCGCACGCGCGGTCGCGCGTGAGCATGAGGTGGTCGCCATAGACATCGCGCCCAACCCGGATCGTCCGTCCGCGACTGTGGACGTCGCCGATTACCCGGCGCTGAAGGCGGCCATGACCGGTTGCGACGCGATGATCCATCTGGCCGCGATCGATCAGGCGCGCCCGGCGACGGAGCAAGCCTTCTTCACCGTGAACGTGGTCGGCTGCTGGAACGCGCTGCTGGCGGCGGAGGAGCTAGGCATGCGCCGCGCGGTGCTGACCTCCAGCGTCGCGGCGCTGGGTCTGCGCCCGGACGCGCCGCCGCTCTCCCTGCCGATCCCGATCGACCATCCGCAGCGCCCGGTGATCGCCTATGGCGCGAGCAAGCAGGCGACCGAGCTGGCCGGCGAATGTTTCGCCCGGCGCGGCAAGATGACGGTGGTCGCCCTGCGACCGGCGCTGGTCACTTTTCCGCATCAGATGGTCGGTTGGGCCAAGGCGGCGGCGGAGATCGACGGCGCGCCCCTGCACCCGAAGCTGGCGGCGAGCCCGGATCTGGCGCCCGAACCGATCTCCGCCAGCTGCGCCTGGGTGGCGCCGGAGGATGCGGCGGAGGCTTTCGCCCTGGCCCTGACCGCCGATCTGCCCGCCTTCTCCGCCTTCTTCCTGACCGGGCCGGACATGATGAGCGCGCGTCCGACCGAGGTCGCCCTCTCCGAGCGCTATGGCGCGCCGATGACGATCGCCGATCCCGCGCTCTACGCCGCCGATCCGCGCGCCACGCCCTATGATCTGGCCCCGACGCGCGCGATGCTAGGATGGTCGCCAAAGCAACGCTGGCCGGATAGGGTGGCGGAAACGATCAAAGGGCTCTGACATGGCGAAGCGCAGGATCATCATCCCCGCGGGGATGGAGAACATGATCGAGAAGCTGCGCTATTCCCCGGGCATCCTGATCGGCGACACGCTCCACGCCTCGGGGCAAGTGGGCCGCGACGAGAACCTGACGGTGATCGAGGACCCCGAAGCCCAGTTCGAACAATGTTTCCGCAATGTCGGCAAGATCCTGGACGCGGCGGGTTTCACTTTCGCGGACATCGTGGAGCTGGAGACCTGGTTCACGCATTTCCCCGAGGATCTGGCGATCTTCCGCGGCGTGAAGAACCGCTGGATCACCGGTCCCACTTACCCAACCTGGACCGCGCTCGGCGTCAACGCCCTCTCCATGCCCGGCCTGCGGCTGGAGCTGAAGTTCATGGCGGTGCGCGCCGAACCGGACTGATAGACCGGGCGATCAGCAGGGGCCGCCCTTGCGGGCGCCCCCCGCTGTCAATGCTAGGCCGCGCGCACCTTGACGATGAAGCTCTCGACTTCAGCGCGCAGCGCCTCGGCGTCTTTGGACAGCGCGCCGGCCGAATCCAGCACCTGGCTTGAGGCGAAGCCGGTGTCGGCCGCCGCTCTGGTGACGCCGGAGATGCTCGTGGACACCTCGCTCGTGCCGACCGCAGCCTGCTGAACGTTGCGCGCGATCTCTTGCGTCGCGGCTCCCTGTTCTTCAACCGCCGAGGCGATGGTGGCGGCGATTCCGTTGATCTCCCTGATGGTCTCGCTGATTCGTCCGATCGCATGCACGGATTCGCTGGTCGCGCCCTGCATCGCGGTCACTTGCGCGGCGATCTCGTCCGTCGCCTTCGCGGTCTGACTCGCCAGGTTCTTCACTTCCGACGCCACGACGGCGAAACCTTTGCCAGCCTCCCCGGCGCGCGCCGCCTCGATCGTGGCGTTGAGCGCCAAGAGATTGGTCTGGCTTGCGATGTCGCTGATCAGCTTGACCACAGTGCCGATCTTCTGGGCCGCCTCCGAGAGACTCTGGACGGTCGCGTTCGCGCCATCCGCCTCAAGCACGGCCTGGCCGGCGATTTTCGTCGCTTGCACCACTTGGCGGCCGATCTCGTTCACCGAGGCCGTCAACTCCTCAGCCGAGGAGGCGACCGTCTGCATGTTGGCCGTGGCCTGCTCGGAAGCGGCGGAAACCGCCTGCGCCTGCCGGCTCGTCTCCTCCGCCGTCGACGACATGGACGCCGCCGTCGACTGCAGTTGGGTTGACGCGGACGACACCGTTTGCACGACGCCCTTCACGCTTGCCTCAAAATCATTGGCCAGCATGCTCATGTCCGCCCGCTTTTCCGCCTCCGCGCGCGCTTTCAACTGCTCCTGTTCGAGGCGCAGCTGTTCGGCTGCGATCATGTTCGCCTTGAAGACCTCAACCGCCTGCGCCATGGCGCCGACCTCGTCCTTCCGGCCGAGCCCGGGCACCTCGAGCGAGGTGTCGCCGTCCGCCAGTCTCTTCATGGCGTCGCGTGTCTGCAGGATTGGCCGCGCGATGCCGCGCGTCAGGACGAAGCCCAAGATAATCGCCATCGTGAGCGAAACGAGCGCGCCAAAGATCACGGTCTGATTGCTCAGCGTGAACGCCGCCTTCTGAGCGGCCAATCGCGCCGTGAGCAAACGCTGCTCCACGCCTTTGATCTCGGCGACCTTGGCGCGGATGCCATCCATCGCTTTCTTTCCAGCCCCAGAGATCTCCATCGCGCGCGCCTCGGACTGGGTCTCCGGCTTGGCCATCAACGCGATTTCCTTCTCGGCCACTTCGCTCCGCCAAGTTTTGGCCAACTGACTCATCTCGTCGAGGCGGGTCTGCTGCTCGGGATTGTCCGAGGTGAGCTCCTTAACCTTGCGAAAAGCTCCCGCGAAAGCCTCGCCGCCGCTGCGATAGGGCTCCAGAAACCGATCCTCGCCGGACAAGAGATGGCCGCGCACGCCCGTCTCCTGATCGACCATGGCGGCCATCGCCAGATTCATTATCTGTAAAACCTCATAGGTATGGACAGTCCAACCCGACGAGCGTTCAATGAAATCAAGCTTTTGATATATAACCGCGCTGGTTGCGGATATCGCCGCCACCAGCAACAAGAAGGCACTGAGCAGCTTTTTTGAAATACTGAGATTTTCAAGAAACGACATGGTGCTCCCTTGCTTTCTGGTGGATCCCAGAATGTGTGTTAACAGGTAAGGTTGTTTTTGGAGAAAACGCTAAATGCTCACAACGTCGCGGATCTTGGCGATCATTATCCAGAGTGATGCTTATGGATGATGACAGACCAGACTCGATTATTGAGGAACACTTAAAAAACAAAACGCGCTGAGCGCGGCGGTTAGAAGCGTCAACCCACCAAGCCTATATTATTTTTTGTAGGTCGTTTGGTGGGCGCACATAACGCTGATTCACCACTCGATGGCAAGTGGATTGTTATCTAAATGGAAAATCTTTTTCGGAGAGGGCCCCTAGGTAATCACCGGAGGCCGAGCGATCCGGCTGACGTGCGACGGGATGAAGGACGACGGCCGTCAACCGATCTGGCCGCTTCGGCCCCGGCCGAAGCATCGCCAGCCCGAAGCCGGCTATCCGTGCGGCCTCAACTCAGCGAGGACGTCATGATCACCTGCTTCATCCGTTACGAAATCGATCCCTTCAAGCGCGCGCAGTTCGAGACCTACGCGCGCAATTGGGGGCAAGTCATCCCGCGCTGCGGAGCGGATCTGATTGGCTACTACGCGCCGCATGAGGGATCGGCGAATATCGCCTACGGCGTTTACAACATCGCGGATCTGGCCGCCTATGAAGCCTATCGCGCACGGCTGACCGCCGATCCGATGGGTAAGGAAAACTATGACTTCTCAAAACGCGAACAATTCATCCGCAGGGAGGACCGCTTGTTCCTGAAGCTCGCCTCAACCCCGCACGCCCCGCTGATCCGACCATGATCGCGGTGATCTTCGAAGTCTGGCCGGCGGAAGGCCGAAAGGACGATTATCTGGCCTTGGCCGCCGCCCTGCGGGCCGATCTCGCGACCGTCGACGGCTTTATCTCGATCGAGCGGTTCCAGAGCCTGAGCGACCCGGCCAAGCTGTTGTCGCTCTCCTTCTGGCGCGACGAGGCGGCGGTGGCGGACTGGCGCAACCGCCCGCACCACCGCCAGACGCAGGCCCAGGGCCGGGCCGGCGTCTTCGCCGACTACCGGCTGCGGGTCGCCGGGGTCTTGCGCGACTACGGCATGACCGAACGCGCGCAGGCCCCGGACGACAGCCAAGCGGTTCATTGCCCGCTCGGCGCGGCGGACAGGTTCTAGTAGACGGCGCGCCCGCCGGAGATGTCGAACACGGCGCCGGTGGAGAAGCTGCAATCCTCCGACGACAGCCAGGAGATCATGGCGGCGGCTTCCTCCACTTCCAGGAAGCGGGCCATCGGGATCTTGGAGAGCATGAAGTCGATATGCTCCTGCGCCATCTGCTTGAAGATGTCGGTGCGGGCCGCCGCCGGGGTCACGCAATTGACCAGGATGTTGGAGCCGGACAGCTCCTTGCCCAATGACTTGGTCATGCCGATCAATCCCGCCTTCGACGCGGAATAATGCGAGGCGTTCGGATTGCCGTCCTTGCCGGCGATCGAGGCGATGTTGACGATGCGGCCATAGCCGTTCTTCAGCATTTCCGGCACCACCGCGCGGCAGATCAGGAACGGCGCGATCAGGTTCACCTCGACCACGCGGCGCCAGGATTCGGGCGACAGCTCCCACAGCTTGGCGTTGCCGCCGGTGATGCCCGCGTTGTTGACGAGGATGTCGATCTTGCCATGGCGGGCGACGACGGCCTTGGTTGCGGCGGCCACCGCCGCTTCGTCGGTCAACTCCACCACGTCGGTGGAGACGGTCCCCAGCGCGCCGAGGGCGGCGGCCGCCTCCTTCAGCTTCTCGGCGTCCATGTCCCACAGCACCGCCGTCGCGCCGGATTTCAACATCCGCTCGGCGACCGCATAGCCGATGCCGCGGGCGCCGCCGGTGATGATGGCGACGCGCGACGCCAGATCGATCTTGTTCATGCTTGTTTCCTCCAATTCAAACGTCGCTTATGCCGCGAATTTCTTGGCCCCGGCAACACAGAGAACCACGCCGACCGTGACCAGGAGCATCAAAGGGCTGATCGTCTCCCCCAGCAAGACCGCGGCGAAGCCAAGCCCCATCAAGGGCTGGGCGAGCTGAAGCTGCCCCACCGCCGCGATCCCGCCGAGCGCCAGGCCGCGATACCAGAAAATGAAGCCGATCAGCATGCTGAACAGCGAGACATAGGCCAAACCCGCCCAGGCCGGCGCCTGCACCGCCGCCCAGTTGGCCGGAAAGGTCCAGAGCGCCAGCAATCCGGTGACCGGCAGGGAGAACACGAGGGCCCAACTGATCACCTGCCAGCCGCCCAACCGGCGCGACAGCTTCGCCCCCTCCGCATAACCCAGTCCGCACAGAATGATCGCCGCCGCCATCAGCAGATCGGCCAGATTGGCCTCCAGCCCGCCCTGGCTGATCGCGAACCCGGCGACCAGCGCGCTGCCCAGACAGGAGAACAGCCAGAACAGCAGGCTGGGCCGTTCGCCCGCGCGCAGCACGGCGAAGCTGGCGGTCATCAGCGGCAACAGCCCCGTGAAGACGATGGAATGGCCGGCGGTGACATGCGTCAACGCCAGGGCGGTGAGCAGCGGGAAGCCGAAGATCACCCCGATCGAGACGATGAACAAAGCGGGATAATCGCTGGAGGCCGGCTTCGGCTGTCGAAACAGGATCAGCGCGGCCCAGGCGAAGAGCCCAGCGATCAGCGCCCGGGCGAAGGTCAGGAAGATCGGGTCAAGTTGGGCCACGGCCAAGCGCGTGGCCGGCAGAGACGCGCTGAAGATCGCGACGCCGATCGCGCCGTTGATCCAGCCGCGCGCGGCGGGCGACATCATCGCCAGACCGATCGTGAGCTAAAGTAGATCCAAAGCAGCAGAACCCCGCCGACCAGCATCATCGCCAGAATCGCAGGACCTGCGCCCAGCAGTTCAGCGAGCCCCCCCAGCAGCAGCACGCCGAGCGGCCCAGCCCCGATGCAGACCGTGATCAACCCCATCACGCGGGAACGCATCGCCGCCGGCGCTTCGGTCAGGATCAAGGTGCTCTGCATGCTGGAGAAGGCGGCCGTGCCCAGCCCGCCCAGCGCCAGCAGAATGAAGGCGGCGACATACCAGGGCGCCAGCATCGCCAGAGCGCCGCCGGCGACGAACAGGAAGGCGCCGCGGATCAGCATGCGCGGACGGTCCATCGGCACCCGGCCGGTCGCCAAGATCATCCCGGTGACGATCGATCCCAAGGGCTCCGCCGCCGCCAGCAGCCCGATCATGGCCGGCGTCGCGTCGAACGCTTGCGCGCCGAAAGGGGCGATCATCGATGTGTAGGAGAAGCCGAAGGCGTTCAGGACGATCGTCACCAACAGCACGCCTTTCAGAACCGGCTGCCGCCGCGCCACCGCCACTCCTTCCGCGATCTCCGCAGGCAGACGAGAGAGCCGCAGCGGCCGCGATTCTTGCGTGAAGGACAGCCCCAGCACCACCGCCGCGCCCAGCAGCATCAGGCCGGCGGACAGGGCGAAGGAAGCGGTGAGTCCGATGGTCTGGAACATGACGCCGCCCATCAGCGGCCCGAACGCGCGCGTGGCGCTGCCGGTCACGGCGTCCAGCGCGATCGCCGGACCCACCAACTCCGGCCGCACCACCTCACTGATCATCCGGCGGCGCACCGCCATCTCGAACGCCCAGAACCCGCCGGCGACCGCTCCGCCAAGCGCGACCTGCCAGACCTGGAGGTCGCCCAACCCGGCCTCCAGCGCCAGCAACCCGGAATTGAGCGCGGTGACGGTCAGGCCGGCCAGCAGCAAGGTCTTGCGGTTCACCGCGTCGGCCACCGCGCCCGCCAAAGCCCCGACGAACAGCAGCGGCAGCGTGCGCGCCATCAGCGTCAGGGAGACCAGGAAGGGAGATTGCGTCGCTTCATAGACGAAAACCCCGGCCACCAGCATCTCGAACCAGCGCATGGCGTTGCCCAAGGCCCCGGCGACCCAGAGCCGGAGATAGGGCGTTTCGCGCAGGATCTGTTGCAGCGCGTCGGAACGGGGCAGGCCGGAAACCATCAGGCGACGGTACGGACGTTTCGCCCCCGCCGCCAGCCCGCGCGGGACGCCGAAGCTGGCTAGATTCACGCAGGGCGATGCACATCGCGCAGATACACGGGCAGATCGCTGGCCGGCGGCGTGACCATCGCCTGATACAGCATGTCGCCGACAAAGCCGCGATGGTAGGTGCCGTGATTGACGACATGCAGCAGGATCTCCTGCCGGGTCATCGCGCCGTCGCCGCCGCCGACAAACTGGAATTGCACCACTTCATGGAGGCTTTGCGCCGAGAGACCATCGGCGTATTCCACATACCACTGATCCATCCGCTTCACCGCCGCCCAGAGATCGCGCAGCGACGGCGACGCCTCGGTGTTGCGCGCCGTATAGCCATGCGGCCGGCCCTCCAGATGATGCCGGAAGATGTCGTCGATCACATAGCTGTGATTGAGGGTGTGGACCATGTTGCCAAAGCGCGTGGGCCGCGCGCGCTCCGCCTCCCCTTCCGGCAACGCCGCCACCGTGGAGAAGGTGACGCCGTTCGCCCAGGCCTTGTAGCGCGTCAGCATCCTGACCGTGGCGAGCGAAGGGTCGGGCAAGGGCATGTCCATGGGGCGATCTCCTGAGCGTGTGATCACAAGCTGCGCCAGCTTGACTACTCGATGCAATCGGAACATTGCTCTCAGTGCAATTCAGTTCTTTTTGGGAGCGCCGGGCGCGGATGAAAACCAGCTTCGTCGAGGTCGCCGATCAGGTCGCGCGCGAGATCGCGGCCGGAAGCCTGGCCCCGGGCGAACGGCTGCCGCCGCAGCGGGAATTCGCCCATCGCCGAGGCATCGCCTCCTCCACCGCCAGCCGCGCCTACGCCGAGTTGGCGCGGCGCGGTCTGGTGATCGGCGAGGTCGGGCGCGGCACCTTCGTGCGGGCGGCGCCGGCCCCCAGTTTCCCGGCTCTGATCGAGCCCTCCTCCGCCCAGGTGGATCTGGAGCTGATCTTCCCGATGCTGCCCGCCCATGAGGGAGCTTTGGCCAGCGCCCTGGCGGATCTGGCGACCTCCCCGGATTTCGCCCTGGCGCTGCGCCCGATCGGCGCCGCCGGGAATGAAGCCGCGCGCGAGACCGTGGCGTCTTTCCTCGCCCGGCCGGGCTGGGCGCCAAAGCCGCGCTCCATCCTGTTCGCGGGCAATGGCCGGCAGGCGCTGGCCGGCGCCCTCGCCGCGCTCGCCAATCCAGGCGACCGGATCGGGGTGGAGGCCATGACCTACCCCGTGATCAAAGGCCTCGCCGCGAAACTGGGCCTGACGTTGATCCCGCTGGAGATGGATCAGCAGGGTTTAATCCCGGACAGCCTCATCGCCGCCCATCGGCGCACGCCGCTTGCCGCCGTTTATCTGCAACCAAGCCTGCACAGCCCCTCGGGCGCGACCATGGGGCTGCTGCGCCGGGCTGCGATCGGCGAGACCCTGCGCAGCCTGACCCTCACGGCGATCGAGGACGGCGTCTATTCCTTCCTCGCCGAGGGCGACCTGCCGCTGGCGGCGCTGGCGTCGGAGCGGGTGATCTTCATCGAAAGCCTGTCGAAGCGGGTGGCGCCGGGCCTGTCCCTGGGCCTGCTGTCGGCCCCGGACGGGCTGGTGAGCCGCCTCGCCTCGGCCTTGCGGTCGGGCGCCTGGTCGGCGGCGGGGCTGCCGATGGCCGCCGGCTGTCAATGGATGAAGGACGGCACCGCGCGCAGGATGGCGGCGGACAAGCGCGCCGACGCCCGCCTGCGCCGCGCCGTGGCCCAGGAAATCCTGGGCGATCTGGCGGTGACGGGCGACGCCCGCGCCTATCACGCCTGGCTGCCCCTGCCGGAGCCCTGGCGGGCGGAAGCTTTCGCAGCCTCCGCCCTGCGTTACGGGGTGGCCGTGACCCCCGGCGACGCCTTCGCCGCCATCCCCGGCCACGCCCCCGCCGGCGTCCGCCTGGCCCTCGCCTCCCCGCCGCTCCCCGTGCTCAAGCAAGCGCTGGAGACGTTACGGCGGCTCGCGATCGGAGAGATCGAGGGCGCGGCGGTGGAGTGAATTTTACCGCGGCAGCAGCTTGGTCACTTCGGACGCCATCGTCTTCAGCGTCGTTTCGGGGGTGGCTTTCTGCTCCACCAGCTGGGCGAGGTTGTCGACGATGGTCTGGGTCACCTTCACGCCGTTGTTGCCGGGGAAGGAGTACCAGGGGATCATGATGTCCATCTGGCTGAGGCCGGCGCGGAACAGCGGGTTCTCGTCATAGAACTTCAGCAGATAGCGCGCGTCCCTGGGGGCCAGCGCGTTGTTCGGCACATAGCCGGTGCCCGGCACCACGACCGAGGCGCCGAAAGCGCCGGAGGCGAACTTCACGAACTTGTAGACCGCTTCCTGGCGCGTCGGGTCGGCGGTGAACATCACCGCCGCGTTGCCGCCGGTCGGCAGACGGCCTTTGGCGGCGTCGATCACCGGCATCTTGGTGGTGCGCAGGTCGAACTTGCCGCCCACACCATTGATCATCCCGCGCAGCCCGCCGGTGGTCCAGAAGAAGAGGCCCATCTTGCCGGCGGTGAAGGCCTGCAGTGTCGCGTCCGAGGTGAGGGCCGGCATCTTGCCTTCCTTCACCATGCGGTCCAGCAGCTTCACGGCGCCGAGGCCTTCCGGACCATCGAACGCCACTTTCTTCTCGTCCGCGGTCAGCATCGTGCCGCCATGGCCGAACAGAAGGGCGGAGAACATCCAGTCGTCGCCCTGCCAGCGATAGCCCATGCCGATCGTCCCATCGCCCAGCGCGTGGATCTTGGCGGCGAGCGTGAACACCTCGTCCCAGCTCTTCGGGGGATTTTCCGGGTCGCCGCCGGCCTTTTTCACCAGATCGGCGTTGTAGTAGAAGATCGGGTTCGAGGTCGCGAAGGCGAGGCCGATCTGCTTGCCGTTGAAGCGGGCGAGGCTGAGGAGGCCCTCAGTGAAACCATCGGCCTCCAGATTGGCCTCCTTCTTCAGGAAGGGCGTCAGATCCACGCCGACATTGCGCTCCGCCAGCACGCGCAGGCGGTTCAGGCCGATGAAGCTGACGTCCGGCATCTCCTTGGAGCCGGCCTGGCGCAGCATCAGCTGCAGACCGTCCTCATAGGTCGGCGAGGGGCTGACGAAGGTGATCTTCACGTCCGGGTTGAGCCGGACATATTCGGTCGAGATCTTGTCCATCACGTCCTTGAAGAAACCCGGCATCGGGTAATGAACCTTGATCTCGACCGGATTGGCGAAGGCCGCGCCAAGGGGGACGACGGCCATCGTCAGGGCGAGGGCGACATTTTTCAGCCAGCGACGCATGGGGGACTCCTTAAAAAGTTGCGAAAAGAAAGGGAGGCGACTCAACCCTTCAGCCCGGTCATCGTGATTCCCTCGATGAAGCGGCTTTGGGCGAACAGGAACAGGACGACCAGGGGCGCGGTGATCACCACGGTCGCGGCCATCAGCGCGCCGTAGTCGTCGCCGACCTCGGCCGCGCGGAAGAACAGGAGGCCGAGCGGCGGGGTCGCCAGCTCGGTCTTGGAGATCGCGATCAGCGGCCAGTAGAGATCGTTCCAATGGGCCACGATCGAGAAGATCGCGAAGGCGGTGGCCGCGGGCCAGGCGTTGGGCAGGATGATGCGCCAGACGATCGCCGCCTCCGACAGGCCGTCCATGCGCGCGGCCTGGATCAGATCATCCGGCATCGCCTTGATGAACTGGCGGAACAGGAAGATCGCGAACACCGACAACAGGAACGGCGCCATCAACACGGCGAGGCTGTTCAGCAGGCCGGTCGCGCGGGCGGCGACATAGAGCGGGATCGAGATCGCGTGGATCGGCACCAGCAGGCCCAGCATCACCACGCCG
>JBMLRS010000212.1:0-1826 GCA_049240905.1 Elsteraceae bacterium | reverse complement strand
CCTAAAAAGTAAAGGCGTCCCGATGAGCCGCAGCACCAACGCCGACGACTATCAGAACGGTCCGCTGCCGGTCCTGGCGATGGCCAAGGAGTTCGCGGCCGGGGCGGTGATCCCCCGTCACAGCCATCCTCGCGCGCAATTGCTTTATGGAGTGCGCGGGGTGATGCGGGTGACGACGCCGGTCGGCGCCTGGGTCGCGCCGCCGCGCCGCGCGGTCTGGCTGCCGTCGGGCGTGCCGCATGAAGTCCGGATGGCCAGCCCCGTGGCGATGCGGACGCTCTATGTTGATCCGGGGGCGGCGGAGAGCCTGCCGCAGGGCTGCGCGGTGATCGAGGTGTCGGATCTGCTGCGCGCGTTGATCCTCGAGGCGGTCTCCATCCCGCTCGACGCGCCGGCGGAGGGGCGGGCCGCGCTGGTGATGGCGCTGATCCTGACCGAGCTGCGCCAGATCGAGGCCATGCCCCTGCATCTGCCGACCCCGACCGATCCGCGTCTCGTTCGGCTCTGCGCGGCGTTGGCGGACAATCCGGCGGATGACGCCACTTTGGAGGTCTGGGGCGAGCGGGTCGGCGCCAGCGCGCGCACGCTGAACCGCCTGTTCCTCAAGGAGACCGGCGGCTCCTTCGCGATCTGGCGCGCGCAGGCCCGTCTGGTCGCGGCCTTGGAGCTGTTGGGCGAGGGCCAACCGGTCGCCCGCGTCGCCGCCCGCCTGGGCTACGCCAGCGCCAGCGCCTTCACCGCCATGTTCCGCCGCGCGCTTGGCGCCACGCCTGCGCGCTATTTTGATTGACGGATCACAACTATTCAAAACGCCTCCCCTCACCCTGAGCCCGTCGAAGGGTGTGGAAGTGAAAGAAGGTGAAGAGTTTGTCCATCCTTCGACAAGCTCAGGATGAGGTTTATGTTTAGGATCGATTTACTGCAGGATATTTTTACTTGATCACGTCCTTGTCCGCCGCTCGCTCGTCATATCCCTTCCGGGCGGAATAGAAGACCAGCGCCATCAGCCCGACGCCGAGCAGCAGCGTGAGGCCAATCCCCAGACCCAGCGCGATGGCGCCATGCAGGCCCATGTCGGTGTCGCTGAAGCTCATGCTCTGGTCGATCCATACCATCGCGCCGCCGCCCAGGACGAAGAGAAGTAAAATCAAGGCGATGACTCTTCCGGGCATGTGATGCTATCCAGCTTGAAGTGCGTATGGCGCGCGTCCGAAAGATTGCCTTTTGGTCAGAGCGACCCTAATTCACACAAATTGTTTTCTGGGGACGATACGTCAGATGAAGATTGCGGTCCTGAAAGAGCGTCGCGCTGGGGAGACCCGGGTCGCGGCCACGCCCGACACCATCAAGAAGATGGTGGCCGCGGGCTTGAGCGTCAATGTCGAGGCGGGCGCGGGCGAGACCGCCGGCGTGACCGACGAGGCCTACGCCCAGGCCGGCGCGACCGTCGCGACCGACGCGAAGGCGACGCTGGAGGGCGCGGACGTCGTTCTCAAGGTCCAGCGTCCGCTGGACGGATCGGGCAAGGGCGAAGTGAATGAGCTGGCGATGCTGCCCTCGGGCGCGGCCGTCATCGGCATGCTGGCGCCTTACGCCAGCGCGCTGGACGCCTTGGCCGCGACCGGCGTTTCCGCCTTCTCGATGGAGCTGTGCCCGCGCATCACCCGCGCGCAGACCATGGACGTGCTGTCCTCGCAGTCGAACCTCGCGGGCTATCGCGCGGTTTTGGAGGCGGCGGCCGAGTTCGGCCGCGCCGTCCCGCTGATGTTGTCCGCCGCCCGCACCGGCGCCCCCGCCCAGGTGTTGGTGCTGGGCGCGGGCGGGGC
>JBMLRS010000211.1:1843-2396 GCA_049240905.1 Elsteraceae bacterium | reverse complement strand
TCGGCCACCTCGTCGAAAGTGACGACATGGGCCGGATCGAAGCAATCGGTCAGCCCCAAATCATCCAACGCGTTGATCGCCTCGCCGCGCGGCCGCCCGGTGGCGACGCCCAGGATCCAGCCCGCCGCGCTCACCGCCTGCAAGGCGGCCCGCAACGCGTTGCGCGAGACGACCGTCTCCGGTTTCGGGGCCAGGGCGTGCAGCTCCAGCTGGAACCGCGTGTGAGCAGCCGCGCGCAGCGCCTGACGACCGGCGACCTGGCCGATCGGAGCGCAACGCCGCTCCAGAAACTCGACCCAGGCGGTCGGCACGGCGTGACCGCTGCGCGCGCCTAAGGCGATCCAGAACTCCGTGAACAGGCCTTCGAGGTCGCGGCCGGACCAGTCGGCGGCCCGCCACAGCGAGACCTGCCCGGCCCAATCCGCCCGGGCGCCGGCGATCGCCGCCTGCGTCTCCGCCGGCTGGCGCTCGAAGCCGAGGGTCAGGATCGCGGTCAGCATGACCTCGGTCAGATCCCAATTGGAATTGACGCCGCGTCCCTTCAGCCCGTCGA
>JBMLRS010000211.1:0-1833 GCA_049240905.1 Elsteraceae bacterium | reverse complement strand
ATCACGGCCAGCGGAATCAGGCCCAGCGCGGCGCCCGCGCCGGCTTCGCTCTGGTCGAGGCCCAGCTCTCCGGTCAAGCCACGCAAGGTCGCGTCGGCGACGCGCCAATAGCCGCGTTCGCTCAGGATCACCCCGTCCAGGTCGAAGACCAGGGTGCGCGAATTCGTCATTTCCAGCGCTGCTGACGGCGCCGCACGGCGGCGGCGTGGGCGGGGAAGCCTTCGATGTCCGCCAGCGTCGTCACCGTGTCGGCCAGACGGGCGAAGCCCTCCCGGCTGACATAGGCGAGGCTGGTGCGCTTCTGGAAGTCACGCAGCGACGTCGCCGAATAGCTGCGCGCAAAGCCGCCGGTCGGCAGCACCGCGTTCACGCCGATCGCGAAATTGCCCAGCGGCACCGGCGTCGCCTCGCCGATCAGGATTTCGCCGGCGTTATGGATGCGGCTGAGGATCGACCAGGGATCCGCCGTCACCAGCTGCATATGCTCCGGCGCGTAGGCGTTCACAAAGTCGATCGAGGCGTCCAGGCTGTCGGTCAGCAGGATGCCGCCGTAGCTGTTGAGGCCGGTCAGGCAGAAATTCCGCCGTTGTTCGGGCAGGGCCGCCAGCAAGGCCGGGAGCAGGCTCTGCACCCGACCGGCCAGCGCCAGATCATGGGTCACCAGCAGCGAGGCGGATTCCGGGCCGTGCTCGGCCTCCACCAGCAGATCATGGGCGACAAGATCGGGATCGGCCGCGCCGTCGGCGAGGATGATCGATTCAGACGGCCCGGCGAGCATCCCGACGTCGACCGATCCCACCAACAGACGCTTGGCGGCGGAGCCGAAGGCGTTGCAAGGCCCCATCAGCTTGTCGACCTTCGGCACGCGGGTCGACCCCAACGCCATCGCCGCGATCGCCTGGGCGCCGCCGATCTTGAAGATCCTGTGCACGCCGCAGAGATCGGCGGCGACCAGGCTGGCGTCGTCAACGCCGCCTTCCGGGTTCGGCGGGGTGCAGACCACGATCTCCGGCACGCCCGCCACCATCGCAGGCGTCGCCAGCATCAACATGACCGACGGAAAAGCGCCCTTGCCGCGCGGCACGTAAAGGCCGACGCGCGGGATCGGCGTCACTTTTTCACCGGCCATCACCCCCGGCTCCACTTGCGTGAAGCTCATGTCGTCGGAGGCTTGCGCGGCGTGGACGGTGCGGATATTGGCGTGGGCGTGGCGGATCGCGGCTTCAACCGCCGGATCGATGCGCTTCTTGGCGATCTCGATCTCCGCGCGCGTCACCTCCAGGCTGTCGAGCGTGACATCCTTGCAATCGAACTGCTGGACATAGCGGATCAGGGCGGCGTCGCCCTCCGCCTTGATCGCGTCGATCACGGATTGGGCGACCGCATAGGCGTGCGCGATGTCTTGCTCGGCCCGGGCGAACAGCGTCTTCAGTTCGGCCGGCGATTGCTCGGCGAGACGGATCAGGCGAACGGCGTTCGGCATGGCTCTTGGCCTCTAGTCCAGCATTTTCTCGATGGGGATCACCAGGATGCTGCTGGCGCCGGCGGCCTTCAGCTGCTCCATGGTCTCCCAGAACACGGATTCACGGCAGACCGCGTGGAGCGCGACCATGTCGTCGATGCCCTCCAGCGCCAGGATAGTGGGCGATTTGGAGCCGGGCAGCAGCGCCTTGATCGCCGCCAACTGCGACACGGGGGCGTGCAGCATGATGTATTTGGTCTCCGTCGCCGCCATCACGCCGCGCAAGCGCTGCATCAGCTGCGCCGCGATCGCCTGCTTCTCCGGCGACAGATTGCCGTTCTGGATCAGCACGGCCTGACTCGACAGGATCG
>JBMLRS010000210.1:0-5604 GCA_049240905.1 Elsteraceae bacterium | reverse complement strand
CGGCTTGGCGTCCTTGGACCCCGCCGCTGCGAGCCGAGCGGACTTGGAGGTTCTGGAGCGCGATCTGGACGCGACCGGCCGTCAGGTCGCCCAATTGCGCGCCGATCTCGCGCGCGAGCGGAGCGAGGCGGAAGCCGTCGCCAGCGATTACGACCGGATGTACGCCGCCGCGCATCATCTGGAAGGTCAGGTCTCAGCAGCGACCGATCCCGCGCGGAAGGCGGAGTTGGAGACCAGCTTGGCCGGTCTTCTTGACCGTATGGCGACGATGAAGTCGCGGCTCGACGCCGAGACCCAGGACGTGACCGACGTGCAGGACCTGCTGGCCGAGGCCGAGACGCTTTACAAGGAAAAGGCCACCGCTCTTTCCGAGGCCAAGCGCAAGCTCGAGCAAGCCAACCGTGACATGGAGCGCGCCATGACCGAAAAGCAACAGGCGGCGCGTCGGGTGGAGCAAGCGGCGCAGCTCGCCGGACTTCGTCAGGGGCATGCGACCAAGCTCAACACGGCGCTCAACGTCTTCAACGAGAAAGCCGCCGAGGCGCGGCGGGAAGCTGAGTCGTTGCGGATGAAGGCCGAGAGCCTGAAGCCTATCCCCGGTGGTCCTACTGGAGACGCCAATGTGCAGGCCGCCTTGGCGGCGACTTCGCAGACCAGACCGACAGCGTCTCTGTCGGATCGGCTCGCAGCTCTAAAGCGCTAACCCTGGAAGGGCGGGATCCACCGCGCGAGCGAGGGATCCCGCATCATTCGCTCCACGTCGGCTCGCCGGGGATCAACTATTGAACCGCGGCGTCCGATCGTTGGGAATGTTGCCGGCTAGAATGCGGGTGACCGCGCCGCTGGCGTCGACAAGCGGCAAAATCAAGCGCGTCCAATCGATCGGGTAGGACGGCGGTCGATGGATCGTCAACAGGGGCGCCTTGCTGAGGACCACCGCTCTGTAGCTGGCGAGGAAGAAGGCGGCCAAGGCGGATCGGGTCGGCACGGCCGACAGGAGTTTCCCGGTCATGTTGAACCCGGTGACCTCCGCAATTCGCTCGCCATAATGTCGGTAGTGAAAATCCTCGCCGCCCGAGAGAACATCCAGCGCCATCAGATAGTCGCTCTCGTCCGCGAGGTCGCCGAGATCGAACGCATGGGCCGAAGGCGGCAGATGGCTCTGTCGCCGCGAGGACCAAGTCGCCGCCAAACGACGCAGTTCGTTCGCAGGGAGGCCAGCGAACTCCGGCCGCCAGTGAATCTGCGGGAGCGCGAGTCCGCTCGGCTGAAACAACCTCTCCATCGCGTCGACGTCGTTCATCAGCAGAAGATCGGTCAGTCGCCAGCCGTCATTCAACTCAAGATCGGGCGAGTGCACGCGCTTCGCGGGCGCCGCGGCGGCGCCAGGGTCCCACAAACTCGATGAAACAGGACGAAACGACATCGATTGTTTCTTTATCAAAAGAACGTCCGCGCAACGTTCAATCTTTGACGACGCCTCGATTAAACAGCGGCGCGCGGCATATTTCCAACCAAAAGACGCGATATCTCCTTCCGATCATTGATCAAGGGAAGGATCAGACGCACCCACAGACGAATCGGCTGGCCGGGAGGCGGCTGGTGATAAGCCAACAACGCCGCGCGGCGCGCGATCACCGCGCGGTAGCTCGCCATGAAATACGCCGCAAGCGGGGCCATGGTCGGGACGCTGGAGAGTCGCTTGCCAGTCATGTCAAAGCCCGTGTCCTGCGCGATTCCCGTTCCGTAAACGCGGTAATGGAAGTCCTCGCCGCCGTCGATGACATCCAACAGCATCAGAAAGCCGACGGCGCTGGGGATGTCCAGAACGTCGAAGTCAGCGTAATGGGGCAGGGCGTCTCCCTCGCGCAGCCCACCCCAGTACCGCAGGAGCGCGCGTAGCTCCGGCGTCGGCGCGGCTTCCTCCGACGGACGCCAACAATGTGTCGGCGTCGCCATGCCGGTGCCAAGGAAATGCTGGTCGAGCGCCCAAGCGTCTTGCTCTGAGATCGCCTTGATAAGTTGGGCCGACGTTGAGCAGACGACGGGCGAAGGAGCGGACGGCATAAAGTCTTGTTCCGAAAACGGCGCTAGCATAGCGGGCGACGCCACGCCGAAGGATTATTACCTCATAAGACAAGTAAACAACGTGTTTACAAAAATAAACAATACGGAATTTCCCCGTCATATAGCCTAGGCCATAGCGCGGAGCCGCCTTGGCGGTCAGCCGCGCGTCAGGCCGATTTTCGCTTGGTTGCGCTCTTTCTCGCCAGATACGGCGCGAGATAGCGCCCAGTGTGGCTCTGCGCGATCTTCGACACCTCCTCGGGCGTGCCCTCAGCCACAATCCTGCCGCCGCCAGAGCCGCCCTCCGGACCCAGATCGATCACCCAGTCAGCAGTCTTGATCACTTCAATATTGTGTTCGATCACCAAGACGCTATTTCCTTGATCAACCAGCGCGTGGAGAACTTCCAATAGTTTTCTGACATCCTCGAAATGCAACCCTGTCGTTGGCTCGTCGAGGATATAGAGCGTGCGCCCCGTGGCTTTACGCGCCAATTCCTTGGCCAACTTCACGCGCTGCGCTTCGCCGCCGGACAGCGTGGTGGCCTGCTGGCCGACGTGGATATAGCCGAGCCCGACCCGGTCGAGCGTCTCCAGCTTGTCGCGCACGGCCGGGACCGCCTTGAAGAAGGCGGCGCCTTCTTCGACCGTCATCTCCAGCACGTCCGAGATCGACTTTTCCCGGAACCGCACTTCCAGGGTTTCACGATTGTAGCGCTTGCCTTTACAGACATCGCACTGGACATAGACGTCCGGCAGGAAATGCATCTCGATCTTCAGCACTCCGTCGCCCTGGCAGGCTTCGCAGCGCCCGCCCTTGACGTTGAAGGAGAAGCGTCCCGGCCCATAGCCGCGCGCCTTCGCCTCCGGTAGTTCGGCGAACCAGTCGCGGATCGGCGTGAAGGCGCCGGTGTAGGTCGCCGGGTTCGAACGTGGGGTGCGTCCGATCGGGGACTGATCGATGTCCACGATCTTGTCGATATGCTCCAGCCCGGTGAGGCTGTCATGCGGGGCGGGCAGGTCGCGCGCGCCGTTCAGTCGACGCGCGAGCGCTTTGTAAAGAGTCTCAAGGATCAGAGTGGATTTGCCGCCGCCGGACACGCCGGTGACGCAGGTGAAGACGCCCAAGGGGATCTCCACCGACACGTTCTGCAGGTTGTTGCCGCGCGCGCCGACGATCTTCAGCGCTTGGCCAAAATGGCCGCGCCGTCGATTGGTCGGCACGGGGATCTGCCGGATTCCGGTCAGGTACTGGCCGGTCAGGCTGTTCGGGTTGCGCATCACCTCGTCGGGCAAGCCGGCGGCGACGACATGGCCGCCATGGACTCCGGCGCCCGGCCCCATGTCGACCAGATAATCGGCGGTGCGGATGGCGTCCTCGTCATGCTCCACCACGATCACGGTGTTGCCGAGATCGCGTAGGCGGCGAAGCGTGCCGAGCAGCCGGTCATTGTCGCGCTGATGCAGGCCGATCGAGGGTTCGTCCAGCACATACAAAACCCCGGTCAAGCCGGAGCCGATTTGTGAAGCCAGTCGAATACGCTGGCTTTCGCCGCCGGACAGCGTGCCCGAGGCGCGGGCGAGGGTGAGGTAGGTCAGCCCGACATCATGCAGGAAGCCCAAACGCTCCTTCACTTCCTTCAGGATTCGGCTGGCGATCTCGGCCTGCTTCGGCGTCAGATCCTTCTCCAGCTTTGAGAACCAGTCGACCGCTTCGCCGATCGACAGCTCGGTCAGCTGTCCGATATGCCGGCCGCCGATCTTCACCGCCAACGCCTCCGGCTTCAACCGATGCCCGCCGCAAACCTCGCAGGGTTGGCTGCTCTGGAAACGCGCCAGCTCTTCGCGGACCCAGCTGCTTTCCGTCTCTTTCCAGCGCCGCTCCAGATTGCGCACCACGCCTTCGAACGGTTTGTTGGTCTCATAGCTGCGCAGGCCATCGTCATAGCGCATGGTCACGGGCGTGGTTCCCGTGCCGAACAGGATCGCGTCGCGCACTTCCTCCGGCAGTTTGGCCCAGGGGGTGTTGACCTTGACCTTGAAGTGCCGCGCCAGGCTTTCCAGCGTCTGGCCGTAATAGGGCGAGCTGGAGCTGGCCCAGGGGGCGATCGCGCCGTTGTTGAGCGGGAGATCGCCGTCCGGGACGACCAAAGCAGGATCGATCTCCAGCTTCACGCCCAGGCCGTCGCAGGACGGGCAGGCGCCGAACGGATTGTTGAAGCTGAACAGCCGCGGCTCAATCTCGTCGATCGTGAATCCTGAGACCGGGCAGGCGAATTTGGCGGAGAAGAGGGTGCGTTCCCCGCTGTCCGCATCCTCGGCGATGACCAGGCCGTCGGCCAGCTCCAGCGCGGTCTCCAGACTGTCCGGCAGGCGGTTGCCGAGGTCGCCGCGCACCACAAGGCGATCAACCACCACCTCGATGTCATGCTTGAGCTTCTTGTTGAGCGCCGGCGCCTCGCCGATCTCGAACAGTTTTCCGTCGATCTTCACGCGCTGGAAGCCGCGCTTCTGCAGGTCCGCCAGCTCCTTGCGATATTCGCCCTTGCGGCCGCGCACGACGGGGGCCAGCAGATAAAGGCGGGTGCCTTCGGGCATAGCCAGGATTCGGTCCGCCATCTGGCTGACGGTCTGGCTTTCGATCGGCAGACCGGTGGCTGGCGAATAGGGCACGCCGACGCGGGCGAACAACAGGCGCAGATAGTCGTAGATCTCGGTCACCGTGCCGACGGTGGAGCGCGGATTCTTAGACGTCGTCTTCTGCTCGATCGAAATCGCCGGCGACAGGCCCTCGATCGAATCCATGTCCGGCTTCTGCATCAGCTCCAGGAACTGGCGCGCGTAGGCCGACAGGCTCTCGACATAGCGGCGCTGGCCCTCGGCGTAGATCGTGTCGAACGCCAGGCTGGACTTGCCGGAGCCGCTGAGCCCGGTGATCACCACCAGTTGATTGCGCGGCAAATCCACGTCGACGTTCTTGAGATTATGTTCGCGGGCGCCGCGCACGCGCAGATACTGGTTCATGGAAGCTACGCCGATCCGGATGCAGGGGGGCTGTTTGTCATATAGGACGCTGAGCGGGGCCGGGGAGGTCTTTTCTAAAGCGTCCGACCGAGCCGCTCGTTATAGTCAGGAAATCAATCGAGGTATGGAGCAGTGAGATGGCGGGCAGCGTAAACAAGGTGATCCTGGTCGGCAATCTGGGCCGAGATCCGGAGGTCCGCAGCACGCAATCCGGGTCGAAGATCGTGCAGTTGAACATCGCCACCTCCGAATCCTGGAAGGACAAGGGCACCGGCGAGCGCAAGGAAAAGACCGAGTGGCACCGCGTGGTGATCTTCAACGAGAACCTGGGCGGCATCGCCGAACGATTTCTGAAGAAGGGCTCCACCGTCTACATCGAGGGCCAACTCCAGACCCGCGAATGGACCGATAACTCCGGCGTGAAGAAATACACGACCGAGATCGTGCTACAGCAATATCGCGGCGAACTGACCCTGCTGGGCGGCCGCGACGGCGGCGGCGGGGCGCGCAGCGG
>JBMLRS010000209.1:0-3821 GCA_049240905.1 Elsteraceae bacterium | reverse complement strand
TCCATGCGATCAGCAGACCGACCACGCCGGCGCCGATCACGAGGATGCGATCGCCTGGTCCGGCGCCGGAGTCCCAGACCGCGTTCAACGCCGTCTCCATGTTGGCGGCCAGAACGGCCCGCCGCGGCGTGACGTCGGCGGGAACTTGGATCGCCGAGTCGGCGGGCAGATCGAACAGGGTCTGATGCGGATGCAGCGCGAACACCGTCTGACCAAGGCGTCGGGGCGGGCCGGCTTCGATCTTTCCCACAAGGCAATAACCGTATTTGACGGGGAATGGAAAATCCCCCTCCTGAAACGGCGCGCGCATCCGGGTCCATTCCGATTCCGGCACCGCGCCGCCCGCCACCAGCCGTTCCGTGCCGCGGCTGACCGCCGACCAGAGCGCCCGCACCCGGACACGCCCTGAACCGAGCGGAGGCAGATTGGTCTCGCGGATTTCCGAAACGCCTGGGGCCACATGCCACAGGGCGCGTGCGAGATTGGGGAAAGGCTTGAGTTTGTGGTCTGACACTCTAGGTTCCGTGCGCTCGCAAGTGAGCGCGTCTTGACGTCAAATCAAAGCAGGCAGGCATGGGTCGACACATCATACCGGAAGACGCGGCGGTTTTGAGCAAAAGGCGCATGTTGTTTTTGGCCCTGTCCCTGGTCTCGATGGCCGGGTTGATCGCCGCGATGCATCGGCTGCTCGCCACGAACGGCTTGACCGGCATCGAAACCGTGCAACTGGTCTGTTTCGCGCTTACGACCCCCTGGGCGGTCATCGGCTTCTGGAACGCCGTGATCGGCTTCGCCATCCTGCGGCTTTCTTCCGATCCCGCCGCCTATGTGACGCCCGCCCTGAGCCGCGCCAAGCCGACTGATCCGATCACCGTCCGCGTGGCGTTGGCGTTGTTCGTGCGGCACGAGCAGGCGTCGGCGGTCATCGGCAGGCTCCGTTTGATGCGGCAGGAATTGGAGCGCACGGGTTTTGGGCGACAATTTCATTTCTTCCTGCTGTCTGACAGCGCGATCCCCGAATACTGCGCCGAGGAAGAGCGGCTGTTTGAAGCGCTCCGCGCGGAGGACCCGCGCCCGGAGGAGCTCATTTATCGACGTCGACCGCAGAACGCCGGATTCAAGGCCGGCAATATGCGAGATTTCTGTGAGCGGTGGGGGGACGACTACGAAATCTTCATTCCGCTCGACGCCGACAGCCTGATGACGGGCCCGGCCTTGCTGCGGCTCGCGCGCGTTATGCAGGCCAATCCCAACCTGGGAATTCTTCAGACCCTGGTGGTCGGCGCGCCGGCCACGAGCTTCTTCACGCGCGCCTTCCAGTTCGGCATGCGCCAGGGAATGCGCACCTACACGACCGGGGCGGCTTGGTGGCAGGGGGATTGCGGCCCGTTCTGGGGGCATAACGCCGCGATCCGCATGGCGCCTTACCGCGATCATTGCCATTTGCCGAAACTGCCGGGAGGCCCGCCGCTTGGCGGCGACATCCTGAGCCACGATCAGGTTGAGGCGGTGTTGATGCGGCGCGCGGGCTGGGAAGTGCGCGTGCTGTCGGAGGAGGGGGGCAGCTGGGAGCAGAATCCGCCGGCCCTGCCTGATTTCATCAAGCGCGATCTGCGCTGGTGTCAGGGCAACATGCAGTATTTCCGCCTGTTGAACATGCCGGGTTTGCTGCCGCTTTCCCGTATTCAACTGGCCTTGGCCATCTTGATGTATGTCGGGGCCCCCGCCTGGATTGGCTTCATCATCACCGCGACGGCGCAAGCCTTCTTCCCAAGCGCAGGGACCGAACCCTATCCCGTGGATTTGGGCGTCGGGCTGCTGATCACTTCCATGGGCATGGTGTTGGCGCCGAAGATTTTCGGAATCCTTGATGTTCTGGTTCAGCGCCGCGCGCGTCGGAACTATGGCGGCGGATTCCGTGTGCTGTTGGGCGCCGTCGTGGAGTTTCTGTTCTCAAGCCTGTTGGCTCCTGTGGTGAGCTTGGCGGAGACGATCTTCATGATCGGCCTTTGTTTCGGACGCCGCATTTTGTGGGAGGCGCAGCGCCGGGAAGGCTATCGCGTCCCGTGGTCGGCGGCGGCGAGGGGCTTGTGGCCCCAGACCCTGTTCGGCGTCGCCTTGACCGGCGCGCTGGCCATCGCCGCGCCTGGGTCGATCGCCTGGGCCTCGCCGCTGTTGGTCGCTTTGCTGCTGTCGATCCCGCTGGCGGTGGCGACCTCCTCACCCTCCGTCGGCGAGGCGAGCGTCGCGATCGGACTTTGCGCGATACCCGAAGAAAAAGACGAAACGGCGCTGGTGCATCAGGAGGAAAGCGCCGCTAAGCTTCTTGGATGACGGACAATCCAATTTTGTTGTTGGAGGCGCATGGCCAATCGCTCTGCGTCTTGCCTGGAGTCGGCGGCACGATCGGCCATTGGCGCGATGGAGACATAGATCTGTTGCGACCGGCCGACGCCGAGGCGATCGTTCAGCGATCGCCGCGCCAAACCGGCTGCTACCCGTTGATCCCGTTCTCGGGTCGGGTGCGCGCCGGCTTGTTTCACTTCGAGGGCGCGCCTGTGCGACTGGCGCTCAATTTCGCGCCTGAGACCCATGCGATCCACGGCAGCGCCTGGATGAATCGATGGTCGGAAACCTCGCGCGGGATCGATCGCCTCCGGATCGAATTGAACCACCCTCCCGGCCCCAATTGGCCCTGGCGCTATGAAGCATGGCAGGAGTTCCGCCTGAGCGCGGACGGATTGACCGTGGAGATCGGGCTGCGCAACACCGACGAAAAAGCCTTTCCCGCCGGCATAGGGCTACATCCCTATTTCCATCGTGACTCTGACACGCGAATGACCGCGCGGTTGGGTGGGGTCTGGCAGTATGACTCGGTTTTGATCCCCGTTAAGCATGAACGGACGCCTGCAAAGTGGGATTTCAGCGCTGGCCGTCTGGTCGATCCGGTCCGGGTCGACCACACCTTCACGGACATCGGCGGGCCGATCGAGATTGTTTGGCCGCATCTCGATCGCGGGGTTCGCATCGCGCCCGATCCGGTTTTTGACAAGTTCGTGGTCTTCATTCCTGACGGCCGCCCCTATTTTTGCGTGGAGCCTGTGACGATCATGCCGGACGCCTTTGACCGCCCGGCGTCCGATCGCCCCGGCTTTCGCGTCTTGGCGCCGGGAGAAAGCTTTTCCGGAGCCGTGCAATTTCAGATCCTGAGAGGCGTTAAGGCATGACGACAGTGCGGCGGATCGCCGGAATAGAAGGCGCGTTGTTGGAGTCTCCGGTTTGGTGCGCCGAAACGCAGCGGCTTTGGTTCGTCGACATCAAGGCCCCGGCGGTGTTCCGCCTCAATCCGGCGGATGGCCATCTCGATCGCTGGGTGATGCCGTCCGACGTCGGCAGCCTCGCCTTGACGCGACGCGGCGACATTCTCGTCGCCTTGCGCGCGTCCATCGCCCGGTTCGATCCCCAGACCGGGCGTCTGACCGAGATCGCCCGCGCCGGCCACGACGCCTCGACCACGCGGTTCAACGACGGTCGCTGCGATCGTCAGGGCCGCTTCTGGGTTGGCTCGATGTTTGAGCCGCGCAGCCACGCCGCCGGCGCGCTTTATCGCCTCGACGTTGAAGGCCGATTGGCGATGGTCCAGGGCGGGGTGACGATCGCGAACGGCTCCGCCTTCTCGCCGGACGGTCGCGTGATGTATTTCGCCGACTCGCCGACCGCTGAGGTCTGGGCCTCCGATCTGGATCTTGAGACCGGCGCGCTCTCCAATCGACGGCTGTTCGCCAAGATGACCGACGCGCAGGGACGGCCGGACGGCGCTG
>JBMLRS010000208.1:0-1600 GCA_049240905.1 Elsteraceae bacterium | reverse complement strand
AAGAGAAAGAGTGACTGACCGATCGCCCGCGCCGGACCTGAGCGTCGTCATTCCCGTCTACAACGGCGCGCGCACCATCGGCCGCGTGGTCGAGGCGCTTTGCGGCTTGCCGATCGCCCAAGCGGGCGGGCTGGAGATCGTGCTGGTCTATGACGGCAGCCCGGACGACAGCCTCGCCGCCTGCCGCGCTGCGGCCGACGCCGCCACCGTCCCGGTGACCGTGATCGAGCATAGCCGGAACTTCGGAGAACATCAGGCGGTGATGACCGGCCTGCGCCACGCGCGCGGCGCGCTCATCATCAACATCGACGACGATCTCCAGAATCCGCCGATCGAAGTGCAGCGGCTCTATGAACATGCCCGAGAAACCGGAGCGGACGTCGTCTACACTTGGTACGAACGCAAGGAGCATGCCTGGTGGCGCAATCTCGGCTCCCAGGCGCAGAACTGGCTCGCCGATCTACTGCTGGACAAACCCAAGGGCCTCTATCTTTCCAGCTTCCGCTGCATGAACGCGTTCATCGCCAAGGAGATCACCCGCTATCAGGGGCCTTATCCCTTCATCGACGGTCTGATCATGCAGGCGACCCAGCGGATCGAGCGGTTGCAGGTCGCGCATTCCCCGCGCGCCGAGGGGGAGAGCAACTACACCTTCAAGCGCTTGATGCGCGTGGTTCTGGCGATGGCGCTGAACTTTTCGGTTCTGCCGCTGCGAATCGCCACTTTCTTCGGCTTGGCGATGTCAGCGCTCGGCTTTCTTGGCGTTTTGATCGTGTTGGCCGAAGCCCTATTTGGAACCACGCCGCAGGGCTGGGCCTCCACTCTGGCCGTCATTCTCCTGCTGGCCGGCGCCCAACTGGTGATGCTTGGCGTGGCCGGCGAGTATCTGGGGCGCGTGTTCCTGACCCTGAACGGCGCTCCTCAAGGTATCGTGCGGACGGTGACGCGATCGAACGACGGAAGTCCTGGCGAGCCTACCGCGCCAGCGCCTCGCGCAGAACCTTGACGCTTTCGCGCAGGTTGCGCTCGTCCGCGCGCAACACGTTCAAGCGATAGGTCGCCGAATCCAACGCCTTGTAGGCGATCGAGCCCGGATCGCCGCCGCCAGCCGGCTTCATGCCGCTGGGGGCCGCGCCAGTCTGCTTGCCGGCGGCGGCCGCCGTCGCCTGCTTGCTGACGGCCTGATCATAGGCCAAGCGCGCCTGCATCACATTGCTCTCGGCCTCTCGGACCTTCGCCTCCTGCTGCGACAGCAAGGTCTGCCGGTGCTTGAGGTCTCGCTGCATCTGCGCGCGGCGGTCTTCGCCCACGCCTTGCGTCTGAGCCAACGAAGGCCCGGCCAGAAGCGCCAGCAGACCGATCACAAGGAAGGTAACGCGCGTCATTCTTGACCCTTTGACCGCTTGTTGCGTCCAATCTACCGAGATCATACTAACTCCTTGAGCGAATAGGAACTTGATAGGGCGTCATGGCGATCCGGCCGATCCTTCGTCACCCCGATCAGGGCCTGCGCCTCAAGGCAGCGCCCGTGACCGCGTTTGACGCGTCGCTGCGGGCGCTCGCCGACGATCTGCTGGAGACGATGCGCGCCGCCCCGGGG
>JBMLRS010000207.1:0-12722 GCA_049240905.1 Elsteraceae bacterium | reverse complement strand
AGACGCCGGTCCTCCGCCGTGAAGCGCCGCATAATCACGCGCCAGGTGGGGGCGTGGCCGATCCGTCCGCCCAGCACATTCTCCAGCGCCGACATCCGACCGATCAGATTGAACTGCTGAAACACGAAGCCGATCGATTGGCGCGCCTTGCGCAGCGCGCGCGGCGACAGACCGATCATCGATTTGCCATCGATCCGCACGTCGCCCGAATCCGGCCGGGCAAGCTGGGTCAGACAGCGAAACAGGGTCGATTTGCCCGCGCCGGAGCGTCCCAACAAGGCGACGACCTCGCCGGCTGCGACCGTGAAGGAGGCGTCGTCGATCGCGACGGTCGAGCCGAAGCGCTTGGAGAGCCCGTCGATCGCCAGCAAGGGAGCCTGGCTCATACCAGGCGACGCCGCAGCCAACCGGAGAACTGATCGATCACGGTCACCATCGCCAGGACGATCACGCTGAGGGTAAGCAGCTTCTGGAAATCCAACAGATCGATCGCCGCCTTGATCTCGATGCCGATCCCACCGGCGCCGACGATGCCCAGGATCGTCGAGGTCCGCACGTTCGCCTCCCAGACATAGAGCGCGATCGAGGCGAGGTTGGGCAGCACCGCCGGCAGCAAGGCGTAGGTCACCAGCTTGGTGCGGTTCGCGCCGGCCATCTGCGCCGCCTCCAAGGGCGCGGCGGGGGTGGTTTCGATCGCCTCCGCGTTCAGCTTCGCGATCACGCCCAGGGAATGCACGATCATGCCCAGCACGCCGGCGAAGGGGCCAAGGCCGACCGCCGCCACGAACAGGATCGCGAACACCACCGTGTCGATCCCGCGGCAGGCGTTGGCGAACCAGCGGATCGGCAAGGCCAGCAGCGGATAGGGCGCGACGTTGCGCGCGATCAGGATCGACAAGGGAAAGGCCAGCAGGGTCGCGATCGTGGTGCCCACCGTCGCGATCGCCACGGTCTCGGCCCCGCGCAGCAGGAAGGCGTCGAAGTCATGCAGATAGGGCGGCCAGCCCTTCGACGCCCAGGCGGCGAGCCGCGGCAAGCCGTTCAGCAGCGCCGCCAGATTGACCTCCGCGAGCCAGACGCAGGCGGCGAACAACGCCAGCAGCGCGGCGACGACCGCGACGCGCGACAGCAACGCCGGGCTGGTCCAATCCAGCGGCGGCTCGACGATCCTCCCGTCCGGCCCGCGGACGGGAGGATCGCGTTCGATCAGGCTCAAGGGCTGGTCCCGCCGTCCTAGCTGGATTTGATCACGCCGAGGTCGCGGCCCATAGTCTCCAGCACGGCGTAGGGCTCATGCGTGGTGGCCTTGAAGCCGGAATAGGGCCAGGGCAGAGACGCCAGTTCGGTCGCGTTCAGATTGCTGAAGGCGTCTTGCAGCTTCTTGGCGACATCCTCCGGCAAGCCCTTGCGCACGACGATCGGCTCGTTCGGCAGCGGATCGGATTCCCAGACGACGCGGTTGGCGTCCTCCTTGATCGTGCCGTTGCGGATCATGGTGTTGCGGTGGGTGTCCCAGCCGGTCGCAAGATCGACCTGACCGTTCACGGTGGCCATCTGCGCCGCCGCGGCGGAGGCGCCCTCCGCATATTTGCCGAAATAGGACTTCGGCTCGATCCCACGGGCGCGCATCCAATGGGTCGGCACCAGCCAGCCCGAGGTGGAGCCGACGTCGAGCATCTGCATGCTCATGCCCTTGGCGTCCTCCGGGAACTTGGCGAGCTTCAGATCCGGCCGGGCGACGATGATCGCCTTGTAGAAGGGCCGGCCCTGGATCTGCATCATGCTGATCGGCCGGGCGCCGGCGTTGATCTTGGCCAGCACATAGCCCCAGGGCCCCATCTGCGCGAGGTCGAGATGGTCGTTGCCGATCGCGGTGGAGATGCCCGCCCAATCATTGGCGACGGTGATCTTCGCCTCAAAGCCGATCTTGTCGCAGATCGCCGTGTAGATCGGCTCCCAGACGCGCTTGGTGTCGGCCTGGGTCGGCTGCTGAGGCCCAAGGCCGATGCGCAGGACGGGGCGGGTCTGCGCGCGCAGGACGGCGGGCGCGGACAGAAGGCCGGCGGCGCCGGCGGCCGCCAAAGTGAAGCGACGACGAGTGAGCATGGCGAACTCCAGAGGCAGGGGGTTGAAAGCGTCGCCAGACAGGTATCACAAGCTCAATTACAATTAGATGACACTGAACTAAGCTCATTTTTTTGCTTCACGCGCCCGCCGCCATCGGTCATAGGAAGCGCGTGAAGAAGATGACCGCTCCCTTGCCCCTCCCGTCGGCGCGACGGCGCGCGCCTGCGACGCCTCTCGCCGCGACCGCCCCCTCCGGCTTGCGCGGCTTGCTGCTGGATCTGGACGGCACGCTGATCCGCGGCGGCGCGCCGATCGCCGGCGCGATCGACTTCGTCGCGCGCCACCAGTCGCGACTGGCGATCGTCTCCAACAATTCCTCGGACACGCCGAAGACTCTGGCGGCGCAGCTTCGGCGCATGGGCTTCTCGATCAATCCGGAGCAGATCTTTCTGGCCGGCGCGGTGGCGGTGGAGCAGATCGCGGCGCTCCATCCCGAAGCCCGCTCGATGCTGCTCGGCTCTCCCGCGCTGCGGGCGTTCGCGACCCAGGAAGGATTGATTCTCGAGGATCAGAGCCCCGACCTGGTGCTGCTGGCGCGCGACGAATCCTTCGACTACGGAAAGCTGGCCCGCTCGGCCAACGCGATCCGGCGCGGGGCGACGTTCTATGTGACCAACGCCGACGTCTCGCATCCCGGCGCGGAGGGGTCGGTGGTTCCCGAGGCCGGCGCGCTTATGCTGGCCGTCATGGGCGTCGTCGGCCGCTCTCCGGATCGGGTTTTTGGCAAACCGCATGGCCTGCTGTTGGCGCGCGCGATGGCCTTCCTGGGCCTGCGCGATCACGAAGCCGTGATGATCGGCGACAACCCGGCGACCGACGGCGTGGGCGCCAGCGAGGCGGGAGTCGGCTATGTCGAGGTCGGCGACCGGGCGGGCCGCACGGTCGCAGATCTCGAATTCTAGAGGCTGTCGACTTTCGGGTTGAATCAGGGAGCTATTTGACGAATTTTCTTTGAGTTACAACTATTTACCTAACCCTGAGCCTGTCGAAGGGCTTTTGCGGCGGGCGCCGGCGGGTGAGTTGAGGACGCTGAACTCATTCGACTCACCTTAAGCTCGACGCGCTCCAACCGGGCGTCAGTTCACGACTTGAGCCGTCATGTCCGATGCTCTCCGCCCCGGTCTCAGCCGTCACACGGCCGCGCGCTGCGTCCCCATCCGTTCAGACAAGGCGAGCAGCCGCTTGGCCTGATCATAGACAGGCGGGTCCACCATGCGGCCCTGCACCGCCACGGCCGCCTCCCCGCGCGCCAAGGCGGCGTCGAACGCCTCGACCACGGCCTCGGCCCAGGCGCGCTCCTCCGCCGAGGGCGAGAAGGCGGCGTTCAGGATCGGGACCTGGGCAGGGTGGATGCAGACCGCGCCCGTGAAGCCGATCGCCCGCGCCTTGGCGGCCAGCGCCGCCAACTCCTCCAGATCCTGGAATCCGGCGATGCTGCCGGGCAGGCCGAAAGACTGGAGGCCGGCGCCGCGCGCGGCCATCGCCACCATCTGCGCGGGCACAAGAAGGCTGTCCAAGGTCGGGCGCACGCCCATGGCCGCGGCGAAATCCTCCGATCCAAAACCGAGCCCGATCAGCCCGCCGCCGACGGCGGCGATCGCGCGCGCGTCCAGCACGGCGTTCGGCCCTTCCAGCAGGGCGATCACGCCGATCGCGCAGCGCGCCAGGCCATTCGCGCTCTCCGCCGCGTTCAGCGCCCTTTGGGCGTCCCGCAGCGCAGCCGCGCTTTCGATCTTGGGAATCAGAATCGCGGTGACGCCGGGCATCGCGGCCGCCGCGATATCACCCGCCGCCAGGTCGCCGCCATTGACCCGCACGAACACGGTCACCCCCTCGCCGGCCAGCCGCGGGACATGAACCGCCAAGGCCGCGCGGGCGGCCGCCTTGGCGTCCAGCGCGATCGAATCCTCCAGATCCAGAATGATCGCATCCGCCCCGCGCTTGGCGGCGGAGGCGACGAAACGCTCGGACGTGGCGGGAATGAACAGCAGCGAGCGCCAGGGCGCCGCGGCCTGCGGGAGGGCGCTCACAGCGCGCCGGCCGCGCGCATGGCGGCGATCTCGGCGGCGTCGAAGCCCAGTTCATCCAGCAGCGCGTCGGTATGTTCGCCCATGGCGGGCGCGGGGCGGCGGATCGCCCCCGGCGTGGCGGAGAGGCGTGGCGAGACGTTATGCATGGGCAGATATCCCGCCTGATCGTCCGGCAGGTCAATGATGACTTCGCGCTCGATCACGTGGGGATCATGCACGATCTGCGAGGGGTCGTAGATCGGGCCGACCGTGACCTCCTCCCGCTCGAAGAAGGCCAAGGCGTCGGCGCGGTCGCGGGCGCCGACGAAATCCTGGATCGCCTGATCGACCAGATCGACATGCTCCAGCCGCGCGGCGTTCTTGGAGAAGCGCGGATCCTCGATCATGTCCGCCCGGCCGATCGCGCGGAACAGCCGCTGCGCCATCGCCTCGGTCGAGGCTGACAGGGCCAGATAATGCCCGTCCCTGGTGCGGTAGACGTTGCGCGGCGCGGTGATCGAGGCGCGGTTGCCGGAACGCGGTTTGACCTTGCCGGACACGCGATATTCCGCCGCGTCCGGCCCCAGGATCGACAGCAGAGGCTCCAGCAGCGACAGATCGACCACCTGCCCGCGCCCGCCCTTCACCTCCACTTCGCGCAAGGCGACCATCACCGCGAAGGCGCCCTGGATGCCCGCCACCGCGTCGGCCAGCGCCATGTTCGGCAGGGTCGGCGGGCGGTCGGCGAAACCGTTCTTGGCGGCGAAGCCGGACATGCCTTCGATCAGGCTGCCGAAGCCGGGACGGTTGCGGTAGGGCCCGGTCTGGCCCCAGCCGGTCAGGCGCACGATCACCAGCTTGGGGTTCAAGGCCCAGAGCTGCTCAGGCCCAAGCCCCAACCGCTCCATCACGCCCGGCCGGAAGCTTTCGATGAACACCGAGGCGGTCTTGGCCATCCGTTCAATCACCGCGCGGCCTTCCGGCTTGCGGATGTCCAGCGTCACGCTCTTCTTGTTCCGGGCGTAGACCTTCCAGTGGCAAGGCACGCCGTCCTCCAACCAGTCGCGCAGGGAATCGCCGACCTTCGGGATCTCGATCTTGATCACTTCCGCGCCGAAATCGGCGAGGCTCACGCTCAGCATATTGCCGGCGACCAAGCGCGACAGATCGATCACGCGGACGCCGTCCAATGGGCAGGCGGCGTCCGGCGTGAAGTCGCGGCGACGGGGTCCCGCCGGCGGTTCTTGTTCTGTCATCGGTCCAACCAGACTCCGGCCAGGCTTTGATTGAGAAAATGGCTAGGCAGCGCCTTCCAGCCCTTGACCGCCCGGGCATGAACGGTGATGCGTTCGCCCCAGAAGATCGGGATGTAATGCGCCTCATTCATCAGCCGCGCCTCAAGTTCGCGCAGCGTTTTGCGCCGTTCAGCCGGATCGATCTGGCTGCGTTGGCGATCATAGAGCCCGTCGATCTCCCTGTCCGTATAGCGCGCGACGTTGCGCGGCGGCGGCGCGCGATCCACCGACAGGAATTTCGCCAGCAACAGGCTGGGCTCGTCAATGTAATCGGATAGGGAGTCGAGCGCGACCTCGAAGCCGCCGGAGGTGATGGCCGCGATCTGCACGGGCCCATCGACCAGCTCCTGCTCGATCTGCAAGCCGATCCGCCGCCACTGATCGAGCATGAACACGCCCAGATTGACCCAAGGATCCTGCGCCTTCCGGTTCAAGAGCTTGAATTTCAGATTGCTGGCGCCCGCCTCCGCCAGCAGCCGGCGGGCCTCCGCCCGGTTCGCCTCGGCCGAGGCGCCGAAGCCAGGAAACGCGGCGAGATCCGCCGGGGTCGCGGCGTAAGGCCCGCCCGGCGGCAGAAATCCGCCCACGAGCCGGGTGTTGGTGACCCGCCGCATCGAGTCCAGCGCCCCGGTCCGATCGATCGCCAGAGCCAGCGCGCGGCGCACGCGCGGGTCGGAATAGGGCGCCTTCTGCGAATTGAACGCCAAAACGATGGCGGAGGACAAAGGGGCTTCCTGGACCACGAGCTTGTCGCCCATGGTCTCGACCAGCCTTGTGCGCTGGCCGGGGGTGACGAAGCGGAATTCGGCGTCGATCGCGCCTCCCTGCAAGGCGTTGGGAATCGCCGGCGCGCTCATGGAGATCAGGCGGAAGCTGTCCAGATAGGGCTGGCCGGGCATGAAGTAACGCTCGAAGCGCTTGCCGGCCCAATGATCGCCGGAGGTGCGGGAGGCGAAGCGGAACGGACCCGTGCCCATCACCTCCTTGGCCGGGTAGAGCGGATCCTCCGCCAGCTTCGCCGCGCTGTAGATGCAGTTCCAGGGACTCGCGAACTCGGTCAGCATGGCGACGTCGGGCGCGCTGAGGCGGAAGATCACGGTCCGCGGATCCGGCGTCAGGATCTCCGCGATCGGCGCGACATTAGCGCGGCGGACCGAATTCACCCCGGCCGGCGGATTGCGGATCCGCTCATAGCTCGCCTTCACGTCGGCCGACGTCAACCGGGCGCCGTTATGGAACTCCACCCCGTCGCGCAGAACGAAGCTGTAGGTCAACCCGTCCGGAGAGACCGACCAGCTTTCGGCCAGATCGCCGCGTAGCTGCGGGAAGCGCTCCTGATCATGGGTCAGCAGGGTCGAGTAGTGAGGGGCCAGATGATGCACCACGGCGAAGCTGACGCCGGCGTGGCAGTCGGTCGTGTCAGGCTCCGACGTGATCGCGGCGCGCAGCTCCCCGCCGCGCCTCGGCGTCTCCGCCGCAAGAGAGGCCGACGCCATGAAAACCGTCAGGCCGGCGAATGCGATTGATCGCGCGAATCCAATCAAAACCGTTCTCCTCCCGAACGACGCCGTCCTTCATTGCGGGAGGGCTGTCAGCGTTGAAGCTACCTGCGCCGTCGTCGCGGCTTGAAATACAATCAGGCGCGCGGGATATAGGAAAATCCTATCGTTGGACGACGCCATGTCAGCGGATGCTTTGAGCCTCAGGCAGTTGCGCTATTTCGTGGCGGCGGTGGATTCCGGCAGCATTTCGCAGGCCGCGATCTTTCTGTCGATCGCCCAGCCGGCCGTGGGCCAGCAGATCGCCGAGATGGAGGCGCTGCTGGGCGCGCCGCTGCTCGCCCGGACCGCGCGCGGCGTCCGGCCGACCGAGGTGGGCGAGCGGATCTACGCTCAGGCCCAGGCGATCCTGCGGCAGATCGGGCAGCTGCCGCCGCTGGCCCGCGCGCCGACGCCGGAGCTGGCGGGATCGGTCAGCCTGGGCCTGGTCTCCAGCCTCGCCGCGCGGTTGACCGCGCCGCTGCTGCTGGCGGCGCGGGCGCGCCATCCGCAGCTGCGGCTGAAGATCATCGAAGGCACCAGCGTGACCATCCGCGAGCAGGTCAATCTGCTGCGGGTGGATCTGGGCCTGGTGTTTGAATCGAGGCCGGCGCCGGGGGTTCTGCGGCGCCCGCTGTTTCGCCAGCGGCTCTTCGCCTTCGAGCCGGGGCGGACGTGGAAGGAGGACAGTCCGACGATCAGCCTGAAGGAACTCACCCAGATTCCCTTGGTTCTGCCGAGCGCGCCGAACGCGATCCGCGGCGCCCTCGACCGCGCCTTCGCGCAGAAAGGGCTGGAGCCGGATCTGGCGGCGGAGACGACGTCGCTGTCCGGATTGTTGAGCGCGGTGGACGCGGGTCTTGGCGCGACCGTTCTGCCGATCGGAGAACTGCCTCCGAGCCTGACGGTGACGGCGGCGCGGATTCGTTCGATAGAGCCGGCGATCTGGTTGACCGCCTCAACCATCCATTCCGCGATCACCTCGCCGGAAGCCGCTCCGCGCGCGCTGCACGCGCTGCTGTGCGACGTGATCGCGGCGCAGGTTCGCTCCGGGGCTTGGCGCGGCGCGGAAGAAGCGGGTTAGCCTAGCCGGATGAACTCCACCCAGTTCGGGCTTGTTCCGACGGGGACCGATTGGAGCGGGGCGAGCCTGCCTGACTTCTGGTCGATGGCGTAGAGCGTGAGGGAGTCCGACAGTTCCCCGACCGCGGCCAGAAAACGGCCGGTCGGATCGATCCCAAAGCCGCGCGGCTGCTTCTCGGTCGGGGTCGCTTCGATCAAGGTCAGGACGCCGGAGCTGGGATCGACCGAGAAACCCACGAGGCTGCTGGTCGTGCGCTCCGAGACGTAGAGGAAGCGGCCGTCCGGCGTGAGATGGATGTCCGCGCCCCAGGGCTTGAGCGGCGCTTGCCCTGGGGCGCCCGGCGGCATGGCCGATGCGCCGCAGAGCTCGGTCAAGCGGCCGACGGCGGCGTCATAGGCGAAGCTGCGGACCACCGCGTCGCGCTCGCCCAGCAAGAACGCCAGCGGCGCGTTGGGATGAAAGGCCAGATGTCGCGGGCCGGAGCTCAAGCCGGTCTTTACGGTCGGCGGCCTGCTTGGCGTCAGGACGCCGCTCGACGCGTCGAACCGGAAGACGCAGATCTCGTCCGACCCAAGATTGGTCGCGAGCAAGAAACGATTGTCAGGCGACGGCAGGATCGCGTGCGCGTTCGGTCCGGTCGCCAGGCATTGCAGCGCCGCCCCGACCCGCCCGTTCGGGCCGATCGGGCTGACCGCGACCTGGGAGCCGCCATAGGACGCGCCGAACAGGAAGCGGCCGGTTCGGTCGGTCGAGAGATAGGCCAGGCTGTCGGGCAGCGGGCCAAGCCCGACCTGGGTCAGGGCGCCGGTCTTCGGCTCGATCGCGAAGGTTACGACCTGATAGGGTTCCGCGCGGACGCCCGCGAACAGGAAGCGTCGGTCCGGGCTGACCGCCAGCGGCGTGGAGGGGCCGACCTGATCCACCCCGTCGAATCGCGCGGTCTGAGTCGGCGTCAGCCGTCCGGCGGCGCCGTCCAAGGTCAAAACTGAAATCGCGTTGCTTCCAGCCGCGCCGACATAAAGGACAATCGAGGGGGAGGATGGGCTCATGCAGGCTCCGTCGACGTGTGAGGGCGCGGCTACTCCGCCGCTTTCGCGATCGGCTTTCTGAGGCCGGCGACCAGCGCCGCGACTTCGGCGAGCTCCGCCTCGGTCAGGTCGGTCAGCGGCGGGCGCACCGGCCCGGAATCGCGGCCGATCACCTTCATGCCGCCCTTGATCATCGACACCGCATAACCTTTTCGGCGATTCCGGATCGCGATCAACGGCAAAATGAACTGCTGCAGCAGATCGGCCACCGTCGCGCGGTCCCGCCGGCGAACGGCGTCATAGAAACCGATTGCGAATTCCGGAACGAAATTGAACACGGCGGAGGAATAGGTCGTCACGCCCATCTCGAGATAGGGCAGCGCGAAGGTCTCCGCGGTCGGCAGGCCGCCGACATAAGTCAGGCGATCGCCCAGCTTCAGCCCGATCCGCACCATCAGCTCGACGTCGCCGACGCCGTCCTTGTAGCCGACCAGATTCGGGCAGCGGTCGGCCAGCCGCGCCAGCGTATGCTCGTTCAGCAGCGCGTTGTCGCGGTTGTAGACGATCACGCCCAGCTTGGTCGCCGCGCAGACCGCCTCGACATGCGCCGCCAGCCCCTCCTGCTCGGAAAAGACCAGATAGGGGGGCAGCAGCAGAATCCCGTCAGCCCCGGCGCGCTCCGCCGCCTGGGCCAACTCCGTCGCCATCGCGGTTCCGTAGCCGACGCCGGCGATCACCGGAACGCGCCCCGCCACCTGCGCCACCGCGACGCCGACGACGCGCTCCACCTCTGCCGGCGTCAGCGAGAAGAACTCGCCGGTGCCGCCTGCGGCGAAGAGGCCGGCCACCTTGAAGCCGCTGAGCCACTCGATGTTGTCGCGATAGCGCCCCTCGTCGAAAGCGAGGGATTTGTCGAACGGGGTCACGGGGAAGGAAAGCAACCCTCCGCCGATCTTCCGCGCCATCTCCGTAGGCGTCATTCGGGCCATGCGAGCCTCCTTGGAACAAACGATCTCGCTTGCCTTAATAAGCCTCCGATCAAGTCAACAGGAACCAAAGAGTGGATTGATCAATTCAATTACTGGATCAATTTCTGAGCGACCAGATCCTGCGCCAGATCGACCAAGATCGGGACCAGCGGGTTGTCGGTGTCGGCGCGCCAGGCCAGATGCAGTTCGACCGGGCGGCTGGGCTGCTCGATCAAGGGACGGAACGCCACGCCGTCATATTGCAGCTTGGCGGACGCGCGCGGCGTGATCGCCAACCCGAGGCCGGCCGATACCAACGCCAGAACCGAATGGACCTGCGCCAGATGCTGCGCCTCGCGCGGGCGCGCCCCGGCGCCGGCGAACAGCTCCGCCACCAGATCGTGGAAGTAGCGCGCCTCGAACGGCGAATACATGATGAAAGGGTGGTCGACGAAGTCATGGATCGTGATCGCCTCCCGCGCCGCCAAGGGGCTGTCTTGCGGGATCGCCGCCACCAACGGCTCGGTCGCGACCAGGAAGGAGCGCGCGCCGGCCAGCAAGATCGGCGGGCGCAGCAGCGCGAGATCGATCTGCCCGGCGCCCAACGCCTCCGCCTGATCGCGGCTCACCATCTCATGCAGCAGCAGATCGACGTCCGGAAGCCGATCGCGGCAAGCGGCGACCAAGGCTGGCAAGCAGCTGTAGGCCGAGGCCGCGGTGAAGCCCAGATGGATTGCGCCAGCCTTGCCCGCCGCGACGCGCCGGGTGGCCACCGCGGCGCCTTCCGCCAGACGAAGGATCCGCCGCGCCTCCAGCAGAAACGTGCGCCCGGCCGGAGTGAGGCGGACGGAACGGCTGGTGCGCTCGAACAAGGTCGCGTCAAGCAGATGTTCGAGGATCTGGATCTGCCGGCTGAGCGGCGGTTGCGTCATGTTCAACCGCTCCGCCGCGCGCCCGAAATGCAGCTCCTCGGCGACGGCGAGAAAGCAGCGGACCTGATTCAGTTCAAACATCGCCGTCTCTCCGGCAGCATCCATGAGCAGGACAGGGATTTCTTGACGGCTCGCCACCGCCTGCGACACCCTTAGCGTCGTTTCACGCGCGTTGGCAGTCCTCACCGGCGAATGCGCCTCCTTTTGGCGCCGGACCGCCAATCGACTTAGAGGTGTCTTGTGTCGCCGATCACCAGCCTCCTTGCGGAGCGCGCTTTCTCTCACGGCCAGCAAGGCAGAATCGCGGAGGCCGTCGGCCCCCTCTTCGTCTCCGCGCTCTTGGGCGGCGACGCCCGAACGGCGGAGATCGCCGACGTGGTCGCCTGGACGCTGGCCGAACGGGCAGACGCCGCGCTGGCGACCGGCGCCGCGAAGGACGCCGCGGCCCTCGCCGGCCTGGGATTGGCCGTCGCCCCGAACATCCGATGTCTGCTGATCCTGTGCCTGCTGCATGGCGACCGCGACCGACGGGCGAGCCGTTATTTCGCGCGCAAGCTGATCGCCGCCGCCGCTCGATCGACCGCGCCCACCCGTTGGGCCGCCTTCCGCTATGTGCTGGACGCGGTCCTGCGGCCGCAAACGCCGGTGGAGATCGCGACGATCGTCGTCCAGGATCTGGCGGGCCGGCTTGGCCCTCCGCGCCCGGAGGATCCGGATCACGCCGAGGCCGAGGCGATCCGGGCGGCGCTTGAATCCGCGCTGCGGGACCGCCCCCTGTCCGCCGCGCCGGTCGACGGCCCGGGCGACCCTGCCTCGCAGCGCGAGTTGCACCGCGCGGAGGCCGACTACCACGCCTTGATGGGCCAGCGGGATCTCGCCCTCGCGCATGGCGCGGCGCTGCTGGCGCTGTGCGCGGAAGACCCCGCCGCCGCCAGTCGGGAGCGCGCCGAGATCGAACGGGTCATCGCCGCCTGCAAGGGCGACGCCGACCAGCCGCTGGACGCGGTGATCGACGCAAGCCTGACCGGATCGGCCGACGGGCTGGCCGCGCTGGGACGCCGGTTGATCGACGCAGGAGAGATCAAGGCGGCGCGATCGGCCCTCGCCCTCGCCGCCCCGCGGCCGGCCGATCAGACCGAGCGCTGGATCGAGATCGAATATCTCCGCGCGCTGGCTGAAGATTGGCGGACGGACGAAGCGGCCGCCGCCCGGGAGGCGCGCGCCTGCGACCGAATGATCGCCGCGACCGACGCGGCGGCCGCGAGCGCCGACCTGGGCGATCTGGCTCTGCGCCGCGGCGTTTTCCTGCTGGAGCGCGATCAGCGCGACGCCGCCCTGTCGGATCTCGGGACCGCCCTGAAACGGGGCCCCAGCCTGCCGGTCTACGGCGCGCTGTGGAGCTTGATGCGGCGGCTGTGGGAGGCGGGCGACCTGCCGCGGTTGCGGGCGGCCGCGGTCGTTACCAACCCGGCCCCGCCGCTGGAGTGCCTGGAGTGGATCTGCGTCCTCTATCATCAGGAGATCGCCGCGCGGTGGACGGCGGAGGCCGAGCGAACCGCGATCGAGGCCGCCGCCGCGGAGGCGGTGATCCTGCGCACCGACGCGATGCTGCGGGACAGCCCCGGCCCGTTCCAGTTTCGCCTGCAGCGGACCTACTTCTCGATCGGCCATAATCTGTTCAAATACGCGCTGGACGATCTCGTCATCCTGTTCGCCGCGCTCAAAGGGAACGAGGCGCTGG
>JBMLRS010000206.1:0-4891 GCA_049240905.1 Elsteraceae bacterium | reverse complement strand
CGGCCCCGAACCTCGACCGCGCAGATCTCCGCGATCTTCGCCAGAATTGGCGCGCTCAGAACCCGAGCGAGCAGGGACGCGGGAACCGAGATATCCACCGTCACGCCGCCGCGTTCGGCGAGCGCGGGCAGATTGCCGGCCGCAAGCAGCATCGGCAAGGCGATCTCCAGCAGCGTGCGGGTGGTCTGCTCCTCATGCCCGAACAGGAAAACCCGGTGACGCTTCCCCTCCGCTCGAGCGGCCCCTAGCGTGAGATCGGGGGTCTGGTCGCGCATCATCGCTTTCGCCTCCGCGAGCGCGCGGAAGGCGGGGTCGATCGGGGCCAGCCGGCGCAGCATGCCTTCCGCGATCTCCGACGCGCCGCACCGGCGCGCGAGATCGTAGAACTGGGACAGCATCTGCGGATTGTCGTCCGTCAGCTGCGCGATCGCCGTCAAGGCGGACGCGCATTCGGGGTCGCGCGCGTCGCTGGTGAAATCGGCGCAATGGGCGGCGGGGATAATGTTCGTCGGCTCGATCGCGCGCAAGGCGCGCAGATCCTTCAGCGCGGCCTGCAGATTGCCGAAACGGCGGTACAGCATCGCGCGGGCCATCAATCCGCCGGTGGACGCGGGCTGCGCGTCCAGATGGTGGTTCAGGGCGGCCAGCGCGTCTCGGCCGATCGATTCCTCCAAGGGCGTGTCGCGCGGTTCGATCTGCTGCAGCGCGTCCAGGCGCCAGATCAGGGCGTTGATCTTGAGGCCTCGCGGATCGTCGATCTTGGCGATGTCGGCCAGCTGACGCGCGATGTCGGCGACTGTCTCCGGATCCTTGCCCAGATAGATCTGAGCGAGGACGATCAGCGCGGCTTCGTTCTGATGGACGGCGAGCGACAGGCCGGCGTTGCGCGCCGCGTCCTCCAGGTCGCCCCGGCCGAAGGCTTCCTGCGCTTTGCCGGCGAAGACGCTGGCCAGATAGATCGAGTTGACCCTCGCCGACTCATTGCCGCCGAAATGCATGGCGGCCCGCAAGTTCGGGATCGCCTCCACCAGCTTGCCCTGATCGATGTAGCCGGCTGCGGTGTTGGCGCAGAGATCGACGATGATGTTCATGTCACGAGGGCTTCGTCTGAGTCAGATGTTTGAACCAGGATTGCGTCGCTTGCCCGATGGATTCAGGCGTCCAAAGGGGCGCGTCTCGCCAGTAGTCGATGTTTTCCAGGATCATTGCAACGCCCTGCTCGAAGCTGACGCTGGGCTCCCAGCCCAGATCTCGGCGTATCGCCGTGGTGTCTGCCCAGGTGCAGGCGGGCTCGCCGGGGCGCGTGGGCAGGTTGACATGGGGGCCGCCCAGCAACTCGACCAAGCGGTTGACGGTTTGCGGCGCGCCGGCGCCGACGTTCCAGGCATGCCCGACCAGCGGCGTTTCGCCCGCCGCGACGAAGGCCTTGGCGACGTCGGTGACATAGACGAAATCGCGCGACTGCGCGCCGTCGCCGACCACGGTGAACGGCGCGCCCGCCAGCTTCTGCTTCAGGAACACGCCGAACACCGCGCCATAGGCGCCCGAGGTGCGCGACCGCGTGCCGTAGGCGTTGAAGATCCGGATCACGTTCATCGGCGCGCCATAGACCTTCAGCCAGTGAAAGCAGGCGCGCTCCCCCATCCATTTCGACAGGGCGTAGGGGAACTGGGGATCGATCGGGTGATCTTCCCGGGTCGGCGTCGAGGCCAGGCCGTAGCAGGTGGAGGAGGCGGCGTAGACCAGCTTGGCGTTGGAGCGGCGCGCGGCCTCCAGCACGCGGACGGTGCCTTGCACGTTCACCGCCATATAGTCGATCGGCCGCTCGATCGACGGCACGATGTCGCCGATCCCGGCGAAATGCAGCACGATCTTCGCGCCTTTGAAGATCGCCGCCTCCGGGTCGAGCGTCGTGATGTCCTGCTGCTCGAAGCGGAAGTCAGGGCTGCGCCCGGCGTCGGCCAGATTGTCGATCCGGCCGCCGGTCAGATCATCGACGACATGAACGCGGTAGCCCTTGGCCAGAAGCTGATCGACCGCGTGGCTGCCGATGAACCCCGCGCCGCCGGTGACGACGGCGAGGGGACGTTCCTGAGACGCGCTCATTCCGCGCGCATTCCCTTGAGGACGCGGACATTGATCCATTTCTCGGCGTCCACCGGCTCCGGAAACTCGCCGCGCTTCAGGGCGGCGCAGATCTCGCGCACGGCGTCGGCGATGCTGTGGCGCGGCGCGAAGCCGAGCTTCTCGCGGATCTTGTTGGAGTTTATGTGATAGGAGCGGATGTCGTTCGTGGGCGTGGTGACGATCTCGATCGGCGGACGGCCCGGGAATTCCTGCTCAACGACCTCCTTCACGATCAGGGCCAGATCGGCGATGCGCTGGTTCTCGTAGCCGGCGTTGAAGGTTTCGCCCGCGATCTTCTCATCCGGCAAGTTCAGCAGGCTCATATAGAGCTCGCACATGTCCTGGATATGAATGTTGGGACGCTTCTGCACGCCGCCGAACACGGTGATCTTGCCGTTCTTGACCGCGTGATTCGTCAGGATGTTGACCGAGAGATCAAAGCGCATGCGCGGGCTGTAGCCGCAGACCGTGGCGGGGCGGATGGTCACGCAGACGAAGTCCGGCGACTGATGCTTGAACAGCAGCGGTTCGCACAGGCCCTTGTATTTGTTGTAGTCGGTCAACGGGATCAGCGGATGATCCTCCGTCACTTCCGGCTCGTCGGAGACGCCGTAGACCGAGCTGGTGGAGGCGTAGATGAAGCGCTTCACGCCCCGTCCCTTGGCGGCGGTCACCAACCCTTCGAAACAGTCGAAATTGATCGTCTTCGACAGCGACGGATCCAGCTCGAAGCTGGGATCGTTGGAGATGCAGGCCAGGTGGATCACCGCGTCGACGCCCCAGCAGGCGGCCTCGAAGGTCGCATGGTCGCGAATGTCGCCCTGCACGATCTTCAGGCCGGGATGCGGCTTCAGCTCATTGCCGTACCACAGCGTGTCGTAGATCAGGACGCGGTGGCCGGCCGCCAGCAACTGCGGCGTGAGGCGGGTGCCGACATAGCCGGCCCCGCCGGTGATCAGAACATTCTTCAACATGCTTTCATCTCCTCGGTCGAAGTCAGGCGCCAAAGCGTCGCCTCGTCGCCAAACTCCAGGCGTCTTATTTTATCCCTTTCGCGGCCCCAATCCACGAACACCGAGTGCGTGGCGAACAGGGCGCGAAGGCGCGAAAGGCACTCGTGTTTTTCCTGTTCGGTCACGACGGCCGCACCCGGCGCAGCCTTCAGCGGGAAGCGGACGCCTTGCTCGAAATTCCAGTAGAGTCGTTCGGAGAGATATCTGTCTCTGAAGTAACGCGCGACGCTCTCCGTGATCTCGATCTCCTCCTGGCCCGAGACCGCGCCGACCTCGTCCGACAGCTCGACGGCCAGGATCTCGTCATAGCGGCTAAGCTGGATCGCCTGATCGCGGCGGATGTTGTCGAGCACGCTTTCCGCGAACGCGCCGTCCGGGGTGGAATATTTGAAGTATCGGATCTTCCTGAACGCCGCATGGCTGACATAGAGCGGCAGCTTGTGAAAGGCGTGGATCGTCAGGCTTTCGCGCTCCCGAAAGATCAGACGAAGCGGCATCTTCCGCGAGAGCTTGGACCGCGGGTCGTAGAGATGATCCAGCGTCCGAGGCATCAGGGCCGGCGCCGCGAGGGTCCACAGCGCGCCCGCGTCGATCGAGAGGCTAGACCCGTCGTCCGTCCGATAGGCGTCCAACGCCGGCAGCAGCGCCGCGGCGCGGGCGTTCAGGCCGTCGATGAAGACGGCGCGCTTGTCTCGCGTCACCAGCTCGGCGACCCGCCCGAAACTGCCGTTCGACCAGACGACGTCGGACAGCAGAAACAGCAGGTCGGCGCCGTCGCGCTGCGCGCGCCGGATCGTTCCGTGGCTCGCGAACCCGAAGGTCACATAGGGAAGCTCGTTCTGCAGCGGTTCGATTTCGGGCGGCAACCCGAATATCTTGATCTGCGCGATCTCCGACAGCTTCTGGAGAGCGGGGATGGCCAGGATCCGTTCGAGATCGGAGAGGTTCGCCACGAACTCCAGGACCAGATCATTGTCGGCGGCCAAGCGCGGCAGATTGTCCGGCGCCAGCAGCGAGGGCAGGCCGGTCTTGGCGGTCATCTCGATGAAGCGCGCCCCCCAACTGACGAGGCTGAGATAGATCAGATGCCGGCCGCTCGGCGCGCGTCCGAAACAGGCCAACGGCTTGACGTCCAGGTCGTCGGCCATCCGCCGCAAGGGCCGCACGATCCGGTATTGGGGATAGACGGGGGCGAGTTGATCCGCGACCTCAACCGATTCATCGATCGCCATCAGCGTCGCCATCGCGGCGTAGCGCGTGATCAGCGTCTCCGGGTCCGGCTGCGGCTCGCTCATCAGGAAGTCGATCGCCGCGCGGGTCTCCGGATGTTTCGAATGCCGCAAGTGAAAGCAGCAGATCTCGCAGAGATAGCCGCTCCGCGGCGTCGCCGCCCAAGCGACGCGGATATCCTCGATCGCCGCCGCGTATCGGAACAGTTCGGTGTTCTTCGCGACGCGCTCCATCCTGAGAGGATCGAGCGACGGGTCTCGATGCAGCGCCATGTCGAGAAGGGCCACGGTCTGCGCGTTCGCGAGGCTTCTGGCTGATGACGCCGACGCCCCCGCCATCTGATGCTCTGCGAGCGTCCGGTAGAAGAAGCCCATCGCATGCGGATGGGAGGACGGTGCGCTCGCGCGGACGAGCATGTCCGCCAAGCCCCGCATCTCGGCGGGCCGCAGCCGAGCCTGAAAGTCATACAGCAATCGGGACAGCGACCGCGGATCCTCGTTGACCGCGTAGGCGACGGCGAG
>JBMLRS010000205.1:0-10004 GCA_049240905.1 Elsteraceae bacterium | reverse complement strand
GATTTCCGCTCCCGAGAGGTCAGCCGCGCGCGGTGCGGGCCAGGCGCAGGCGCAGGGCGTTCAGCTTGATGAAGCCTTCCGCGTCCTGCTGATTGTAGACGCTGTCCTCCTCGAAGGTGACGACGTCCTGTCGATAGAGGCTGACCGGCGACTTGCGGCCCACCACGCTGGCGACGCCCTTGAACAGCTTCAGCCGCACCGTTCCGGCCACATGCTCCTGGCTCTTGTCGATCAGGGCCTGCAGCATTTCGCGCTCCGGGCTGAACCAGAAGCCGAAATAGACCAGCTCCGCGTAGCGCGGCATCATCTCGTCCTTCAGGTGCGCCGCGCCGCGATCCAGGCACAGGCTCTCGATCCCGCGATGGGCCGCGATCAGCAGCGTGCCGCCCGGCGTCTCGTAGATCCCGCGCGACTTCATGCCGACGAAGCGGTTCTCCACCAGATCCAGCCGGCCGATGCCGTGCTTGCCGCCCAGGCGGTTCAGCTCGGTCAGCAGCGCCGCCGGCGACAGCGTCACGCCGTTCACCGCGATCGGGTCGCCCTTGGCGAACTCGATCTCGACATATTCGGGCTTGTCCGGGGCCAGCGCCGGGTCGACCGAGCGGGTGTAGATGTCGGCGTCCGGCTCGATCCACGGATCTTCCAGCGCCTTGCCTTCATAGGAGATGTGCAGAAGGTTGGCGTCGGTCGAATAGGGGGCTTCGCCGCGCTTGTCCTTGGCGATGGGGATCTGGTGCTTCTCGGCGAAGTCCAGCAGACGGGTGCGGCTGGTCAGATCCCAGGTGCGCCAGGGCGCGATCACGCGGATGTCCGGCTGCAGGCTGTAGTAGGACAGCTCGAACCGCACCTGATCGTTGCCCTTGCCGGTCGCGCCATGGGCGACGGCGTCGGCGCCGACCTCGCGGGCGATCTCGATCTGGCGCTTGGCGATCAGCGGCCGCGCGATCGAGGTGCCCAGCAGATAGACGCCCTCATACAGCGCGTTGGCGCGGAACATCGGGAACACGAAGTCGCGGACGAACTCTTCGCGCAGATCATCGATGTAGATCTGCTTCACGCCCATCATCTCGGCCTTGGCGCGCGCTGGCTCCAGCTCCTCGCCCTGGCCGATGTCGGCGGTGAAGGTCACCACCTCGCACTTATAGGTGTCCTGCAGCCAGCGCAGAATGACGGACGTGTCGAGCCCGCCGGAATAGGCGAGGACGACTTTCTTCGGGTGTTCGGCCATGGATGCTCCTAAGAAAATACGAAGCGCTTCTAGCGCCGAGAGATGGGTTCCGGCAAGAAGTTAGGCCGGTTCAAGCGCGATCCGCTTCTCGGCGGCGCGCGCGATCGCCTCCGGGCTGAACACCAGCGGGAAATATCCCTCGTTCGCCCAGATCGGGAACAGGTCGCGATAATGCGCGCTGGCCGGGTCGCCGGATTGGCCCGGGCAGTTGATCGCGAGGCCCGCGTCCCAGTCGCCGACATCCAGCACCATGCGGAAGCTGACGCCGTTGATGACGCGGAAATCCTCCGGCCGATAGCCGTTGCAGTTCACCGTCAGCTCGCTGCCGCCCTTGGGCAGCGGCCCGACGTTCAAGTCCGCCATGTCCAGCGGCTTGGCCAGCGGATGTTCGAAGAAGCCGTGATGCAGCTTGCCCCAGGCCCATTGCTGCGGATCCTCGCCCAAGAGCGCGGTCGCGTCGTCCCAGGCGGCGGCCAGCGTGCGGTCCAGCAATCCTGCGAGCTTGGGGTCATGCGCCTCATGCGCCTCGATGATCACGGCGGCGTCCAGCACCGCGCCGAAGCGCGATCGTGCGCCCGGCGGGGTGAGGGCGTCGATCGTGGCCGGCGCCAGGTGACGGGCGTACCAGATCTGGAACAGCGCGCCGCCCGCGCTCTTGGCGTCCAGGCGATGATCCCAGCGCGTCAGCAGCTTCACCGCCTTGGCGGCGGAGGCGGCGGACGGCGTCAGCTCCAGCAGCAGGGCGCAGAGCCGCCGGCCGGGGATCGACAGGAAATCGGTCTGCAGCGCGACCACATCCTCCGGCGAATGTTTCTCCTTGGCGTCCAGCTGCTCGCGGATCCGGCGAAAACGGCTGTCGTTCGCCCAGTCGAAGCCCAGCTTATGGGCGGCCACGTCGAAATCATCCGGCAGATTCATCTGGTTGGCAGTCGCGACCCAGCCTCTGGCCGGGTTATGGCTGCGCGGCATCACCTCATGCGGATGAAAACCGGCCCATTCATAGCGCCCGTCGCCCGGCACCGGCAGCAGCCCGTCCCAGTTCGGCCGCTTGGGCACGAAACCGGCGGTGACCCAGCCGATCCCGCCGTCGACGTCGGCGTAGGCGTGATTGACCGAGGGGGCGCCCCAGCCCTTCTGCGCCGCCAGGAACTCCTCCCAATTCGACGCCTGGATATAGTTCAGGCTGGCCAGATAGGCGGCGGCGCCCGGCGCGGTCCAGGCCGTGCGCAGGGCGTAGGCGCGGTGGTTTTCCTTGTCGACATGCAGCACCGGGCCATGGCGGGTGAAGCGCAGCTCCACTTCCTGGTCCGGTGCGCCGGCCACGGCCAGACGCGGCCGCTCCACGGTCATCGACTCCCAGCCGTCGCCATAGCGGTAACGGTCCAGATTGGCCGGATCCAGGTCATAGACGTAGAGATCTTCCTGGTCGGTCGGGAAAATCGTCAGGCCGAAGGCGATCCGCTCGTTGTGGCCGAGGCTGATCCCCGGCACGCAGGGCTCGCCCGCGCCGATCACGTTCAGGCCCGGCGCCTGCAGATGCGCCAGATAGCGCAGCGAGGGCATGTCATGCTGGCGGTGCGGGTCGCTGGCCAGCAAAGGCCGGCCGGTCGTGGTGCGCGACGGGCTCAGCGCCCAATTGTTGCTGCCCTCGTTCTCCGCTTCCGCCGGGGTCGCGGGGCCGGCGAAGGCGACCGAATTGGTGGCCAGCTGATAGACCGCCAGGATCTCGGCCGGCAGCTCATGCAGGGTCAGGCCTTCCGGCAGGGTCGGCGTCCAGGCCGGCTCCAGCTTCTTGCGCAGCGCGTCGGTCTCCAGCCCGAACTTGACTGCGACGTTCGTGCGCAGAAACTCCTGCTCCAGATTGCGCACGCGGGCGTGGGTGCGGACCCGCACCACGTCTTCGGCCTGCCACAATGAGGGCTTGGTCCCCATCTTCTGGAACTCGATCGGCAGCTTGGCCGGATTGGCCAGCACATCCGTCACGAAGGCGTTGATCCCGCCGACGAAGGCCTCGGTCCAGGCTTTGGCGTGCGGGCCGTAGCAGGCCCACTCCGCCTCCATGTCGCCGCGATAGAGGAACAGGCGGGAGGCGCGGTCCTGCGCGACGTAGCTCGGCCCGAAATCGGCCGACAACAGCCCCAGCCCGCGCTTGCGCCACAGATCGATCTGCCAGAGCCGGTCGCGCGCGGCGTTCCAGCCCTGCACGCGGAAGGCGTCCAACGCGGTCGCGGCGCTGATGTGGGGCACGCCCCATTTGTCGACGATGATCTCCGCAGGCGCGGAGAGGCCGGGAATCTTCACGATGCTCATGGGGAGTACAGCCTGCTGGAGTCAGTAGAATCAGTGATTGCGAAATAACATCAAACTCTTCCTCTCACCCTGAGCCTGTCGAAGGGCGAGACAGAGAAAGGAGCTTAAGAGTTTACCCATCCTTCGACAAGCTCAGGATGAGGTTTTTATTTGGGCGCACTTATCTTCAACTTATAGCGGCTGCCTCTAGGCGCGGGGCGGACCGCGATAGACGACGACGGACGGCCCGCGGGCCGGCCAATCGGCGAACGCCATCAACCAGATCAAGACCACGAGCGCGGGCGGGAAGAAAACGAAAACCGACCACCAGATCGAGAAACCGGCCTTGCTCAGCACCCGGGCGCAGAACCAGAAGCCCAGAAGGAACACCGGGACGATGAAAATCAGCCAAGCCAGCAGATAGACCAGCATGCCAGTCAGAAAGACGATCAGCGCGGTCATCTCAGCGCCGCTGCTGCGGGTCGTAACCGGTCTGGTCGACGATGCGGTAGTTCGCCGCCGGCCCCCAGGTGGAGAAAGCCAGGATGCCGAGCGTGATCAACGGCCCGATGAACGGCAGAAACAGCGTCAGCGACCAAGCCGGCGGCAGGCCCGCGCGCTGAAAGATCCGCCAGACCGGGATGATCACCACGGCCGCGAAGCCGAGGGAGAAGACGCTGCCGATCATCTCAAACACTGGGAACCGCCTCCAGGTCCGGCTTCGCGTGAACCCGCTTCGGCCGCTCGCTGTCCGATTTCAGCTGACCGCAGGCGGCCAGGATGTCGCGCCCCCTGGGCGTGCGCACCGGGGAGGCGTAGCCCGCGGCGTTCACGATGTCGGAGAATCTCTCGATCACTTCGTCGCTGGAGCACTCGTAAGGCGCGCCGGGCCAGGCGTTGAACGGGATCAGGTTCACCTTGGCCGGGATGCCGGCCAGCAGCCGCACCAGTTCGCGCGCCTCCGCCATGCTGTCGTTCACGCCCTTCAGCATCACATATTCGAAGGTGATGCGCCGCGCGTTGCTGAGGCCCGGATAGTTCCGGCAGGCCTCCAGCAAATCCTTCAGCGGATATTTGCGGTTGATCGGCACGATCACGTCGCGCACGTCGTCGCGCACGGCGTGCAGCGAGATCGCCAGATTGACTCCGATCTCCCGCCCGCAGCGCTCGATCATCGGCACGACGCCCGCCGTCGACAGCGTGATGCGCCGACGCGAGATCGCGATGCCTTCGTGATCGGTGTAGATCTTCATCGCGGTCGCGACATTGTCGAAATTATAGAGCGGCTCGCCCATCCCCATCAGCACGACGTTGGAGATCATGCGGCCGTCCTGCGGGCTCGGCCATTCCTTCAGCGCGTCTCTCGCCAGCATCAATTGGCCGACGATCTCGCCTGCGGTTAAATTACGCACCAGCATCTGCGTGCCGGTGTGACAGAAGCGGCAATTCAGCGTGCAGCCGACCTGGGAGGAGACGCACAGCGTGCCGCGATCCTCCTCCGGGATATGCACGGTCTCGACCTGGTTGCCGTCCTCGAGCTTGATCAGCCATTTGCGCGTGCCGTCGACCGATTGCAGGTCCACCGTCGGCGTCGGGCGGGCGAGGCTGTAGCTCTCGGAAAGCTTGGCGCGCAGCGATTTCGCCAGCGTTGTCATGGCGTTGAAGTCGGTCGCGCCGCGATGGTAGATCCAATGCCAGAGCTGGCGGGCGCGAAAGGCGGGTTCGCCAAGACCGGTGACCGCGGCGGTCAGGTCTTCCATCGAAAGGCCGATCAGGCTCGGCGGAGCGGGTGCGTTCATCGCCCGATAATAGGGAGCGCGCCGCCCTGCGACAAGGAGTTGGCTTTTCCGAACGGAAAAACCGACTTAATTGTGGAATCCAAGATGATCCGGCGAACGCCCCTTTGCGAACAAGCTTTTAGCATTAGATCGTTGAGGAGCGTGAACAAGGAGGCTTGCGGGACGACGAGGTGGGTCGTTAGGTAGGTTATGGCGGATTCTTCACCGAACCCAAGCGCGGCGATCGAAGCGGCGCTGATGGCTCGGATCGCGAGCAATCGCGATCGCAGCGCCTTCGCGGCGCTTTATGAAGCGTATGGTCCGCGGCTCAAATCCTACTTGATGCGACAAGGGGCTGATGAAGCCCTCGCCGAAGAGCTGGTCCAGGAAGTGATGCTGTCGGTGTGGCGACGCGCCGACGGTTTCGATCCTAGGCTCGCCAGCGTGTCCACATGGCTCTTCACCATCGCGCGGAACAAAAGGATCGACTTCCTGCGTCGCGTCAAGCGGCCGGAGGTCTTGGCGGAGGATCCGGCATTCCAGCCGGAGTTGGTTGAAAGCGTCGACGCGGCCTACGAGGTCGTCGACGAGGGCGATCGGCTTCGGCGGGCGTTGCGCGGGTTGCCGCCGGAACAGGCGGAGTTGTTGAAGTTGGCTTATTACGAAGACAAGTCTCACAGCGTGATCGCGGCTGAGACGCAGTTGCCGCTGGGCACGGTGAAAAGCCGGATCCGGCTCGCGCTGCAACGGCTGCGCGGCATGATCGGAGAGCAGTGATGGCGTCGTTTCATCCATCCCAGGATCTGCTGGTCGATTACGCGACCGGCGCGCTTCAGGATCCCTTCTCCCTGATGATCGCGACCCATCTCGCGCTCTGTCCGGAATGCCGCCATGAGGCGCGCCGGCTTGAGGCCGTAGGCGGCGCTCTGCTGCAGGAGATCCCGCCGACCGCCCTTCGCCCCGACGCGTTGGAGCGGATCATGGCGCGGCTTGACGAGGAGCCGGACTCCGCCCGCCCCATCATCGCCCCGCAGGATCCGTTTGAGGGACGGGTTCCCGAGCCGTTGCGCAGCCGTCTCGCCGGATCCGCCTGGCGAAAGGTCAGCAAAGGCATCGACGAGATCGTTCTGCCGACCGAGACCGAAGGCGTCACCGCGCAGCTTCTGCGCATCCGCGCCGGCTGCAAAGTGCCGCGCCACAGCCACCAGGGCAACGAATACACCCTGGTCCTGGCCGGCGGCTTCAGCGATCACGTCGGCCGGTTTGGCCCAGGCGACCTCACGATCGCCGATTCCACGCTGACTCACAGCCCGGTCGCGGATGCGGACCAGGATTGCTACTGCCTCGCCATCGTCGACGGCGGCCTCAGGCTGCCCGGCCCGCTCGGCCGGGTGCTCAGCCTGTTCTGGCGGATCTGAGCGGCGCGCCGACCGTCAGACCGCAAGCCGGACCGTCGCCACCCCCAACGGGCCGAAATGGGCGGTCACTTCGTCGCCGGGAGCGGCGGTGACAAGGCCCGTGCAACTGCCGCAGGTCACCACGGCGCCCGCGCGCAGGCCGCCGTTCCGGCTGGTCAGATGGTTGGCGAGCCACACCAACGGGCCGGTCGGGTCGCCGACCGGGTTGGAAACCACGTCCTGATAGACGACCTTGCCGCCGACCATCAGCACCGCCGGCAAGCCCATCAGATTGAGGCTCCGCCAATCCGCGACGCCTTCCGACACCACGAGGGCCCCGTTGGCCTGATTGTCCGCCAGCTTCTCCAGCGGGGTGACGGCGTCGACGTCGACGAAGCGATGGTTCACGATCTCGATCGTCACCACCGCGTGCGACACCGCCTCCAGGATCTCGATCGCGGAGTAGTGCGCGGCGCGGCGCGGCAGATCGCGGCCTATGCGGAAGCCGACTTCGGCCTCGATCCCCAGCACGCCGTAGTCGGCGGCCTTGACGGTCGCCGGGCTGTTGAAGACGTCGGAGGCGTAGATCGGCGCGCAATTGCCCGAGCCGTCGGGCCGCAGCCCGGCTTTCCAGGCGCCGGCCACGGCGCCCACGCCGATCATCACGCCGTCCTGGATCGCGTAGGCTTCGGCGTCGGTGCGCGGCGCGAAAGCGAGGCTGTGAGCGCGTCTGCCGTTCTGGCGCAACGCGATGAGCTGGGTGATCGAGGACTGAATCAGTTCTGCCGTCATGGGGTGTCCAAACCGTCGATTTGCCGTGAGCGCGCGTTACGGATATTTAAGGCGTGCGACACAGCGTCGTGAACCAGCCTCGCCTATACCGTGATCCATGCCCTGGCGTCGAGACCAGCGGCGCAAGAAGGATGGGGCAAATGCAAGCCGCTGTGGAGCATGGTGCATCAGGAGCGCGTGAGCTGGTCGCGCGCGATTTTTGGGCGGGACGGATCGATTTCATGCGCGTGCTGGTGATCGAGGATGATGAGGAAACCGCCGCTTACATGGTCAAGGGCCTGAAGGAGAGCGGCTATATCGTCGACCACGCGAAGGAGGGCCGCGACGGCCTGTTCCACGCGATGAGCGCCAGCCATGACGTGCTGATCATCGACCGCATGCTGCCCAACGTCGACGGCTTGTCGATCGTGCAGGCGATCCGGGCCGCGGGCGTGAAGACGCCGGCCTTGATGTTGTCCGCGCTCGGCTCCGTGGACGATCGCGTGAAGGGGCTGCGCGCCGGCGGCGACGATTACCTGACCAAGCCCTACGCCTTCTCCGAGCTGCTGGCGCGGCTGGAAGTGATCATGAAGCGCTCGGGCGGCGCCGCGGTGGAGACCAAGCTGCGCGTGCATGACCTGGAGATGGACCTGCTCTCGCGCAGCGTGCATCGCGGCAAGAGCGAGATCGATCTCCAGCCGCGCGAGTTCAAGCTGCTGGAATATCTGATGCGCAACGCCGGCCATGTCGTGACCCGCACCATGCTGCTGGAGCATGTCTGGGACTACCATTTCGACCCGCAGACCAACGTCATCGACGTCCATGTCAGCCGGTTGCGGCAGAAGCTCGACAAGGGCTTCGACAAGCCCTTGCTGCACACCGTGCGCGGGGCCGGCTACGTCCTGCGGCCGCCGACGGATTGATCGAGGCGCATGGCGGAAAGCGAGACCCCGCGTCGTCGGCCCTGGATCATCCGTTGGTTCAAGATTTGGACGGTCCGGGTCGTCCTGGTCTATGTCGCCCTGTTCGGGTTGTCGGTTCTGGTGCTGCTGGGCTTCGTCTATGTCACGACGGTCGGCTTCATTGATCGGCAGGTCAACGCGACCATCGACGCCGAATTGAGCGGCCTGCGCGAGCGCTACGCCGAGCAGGGGCTGGCCGGCCTGTTGGAGGTGATCGGCGAGCGCATCGCCAATGACCGCACCGGCGAGACGATCTATCTGCTGACCGACGGCGAGTACAATCAGGTCGCCGGCAACATCCAGACCTGGCCGACCGACGTTGAGCGTCAGGGCCGCTGGGCCAGCTTCGTGATCGAGCGCGCGCCGGAGGAGCCGGGCCTGAACGGCGACGTGCGCGCCATGTCCTTCCTGCTGGACGAGGGCTACCACCTGATGGTCGGCCGCTTCATCCGCGAGCGGCAGAATTTCGACAATCTGATCCTGCAGTCGATCATCTGGTCGCTGCTGATCACCGGCGGCCTCGGCGCGCTGGGCGGCTTCATCATGTCCATCGACATGCGCCGCCGGCTGGACCGCATCAACCGCACCACCCAGCGCATCATGAAGGGCGACCTGCAGCAGCGCGTCCCGGTCTCCGGCAGCGGCGACGAGTTCGACCGGCTGTCCGGCAACCTCAACGCCATGCTCGCCCAGATCGACCGCTTGATGCTGGCGATGCGCGAAGTGACCGACAATGTCGCCCATGACCTGCGCTCGCCGCTGACCCGGCTGAAGTCACGCCTCGAAGTGACCCTGCTGAGCCAGAAGACGACGGAGGAATATCGCCGGGCGCTGGAGCAGTCGGTCGTGGAGACCGACAAGATCCTCTCCACGTTCAACGCGCTGCTCTCGATCGCCCAGGCCGAGGCCGGCTCGGTCGGCGACAACAGCGACGTGGTGGAGGTCGACTCTCTGATCGCCGACATCGTGGAGCTGTACGAGCCGGTCGCCGAAGCTCGCGACATCGAGATGACCATCAAGCTGGGCGCCGCCGGGACGATCAAGGGCGACCGCCATCTGCTGTTCCAGGCCGCCGCCAACCTCGTCGACAACGCCGTGAAATACTCCCCCGACGGCGGCAAAGTGCAGGTGGAGACCCGCCGCGCCGCCGACCCCGCCTGGGTCGAGATCGTGGTCGGCGACAGCGGCCTCGGCATCCCTGAAGTCGACCGCCCCCGCGTGGTCGAACGCTTCGTCCGCCTCGAGCAAAGCCGCACCACGCCCGGCAACGGCCTGGGCTTGAGCCTGGTCTCCGCCGTCATGCACCGCCACGGCGGAGAGTTGATCCTGGAGGACAACGAGCCGGGATTACGCGCGATCCTCCGGCTGCGGGCGGGGTGATGTCCTCGTTCGTCATCGCGAGCCGAAGGCGTGGCGATCCATCTTTCAGGGTGATCGCTGTTCGGCATGGATCGCCACGGCTTCGGCTCGCGATGACTAAATTGTTATTTAATTCAATAACTTGCCTCACCCTGAGCTTGTCGAAGGGTCTGGAGGCGGGAAGCGTTATTGAGTTTGCCCGGCCCTTCGACGGGCTCAG
>JBMLRS010000204.1:0-4606 GCA_049240905.1 Elsteraceae bacterium | reverse complement strand
GTTGGTTTCGACGGTCGCCGCGGCGATGAAGTGAAAGTGGTCAATCTGCCGTTCTTCAATCTTGAAGACGAAGAGAAGGCGCCGCCGCTGCTGTTCGGCCTGAACCGCGACGAATTGATGCGCCTGGCTGAAATCCTGGTTCTGGGCGCGATCGCCGCGCTGGTTCTGTTGCTGATCGTTCGCCCGCTGATCGCGCGGCTGTTCGAGCCGGAACCGGAAGTGGCCACCCCCAGCGGCACCGAGTCTCTGCTTGGTCCGGCGGACGTGCCGCAGCTGACCGGTCCCTTCGGGGGCGGTTTGGTGCCGGGCGTCGACATGGAGGAAGAATACGACGACATGATCGACATCAACCGGATCGAAGGTCGCGTCCGCGCCTCCTCCATCCGCAAGATCGGGGAAATTATCGACAAACACCCCGAAGATGTTGTGGCGATCCTCCGCAACTGGATGTACCAGGAAGCGGTGTAGGGTGAGGCGGGGCTAGTCATGCGTGTACGGGAAGACTATCGGGCGCTGACAGGTCCCGAGAAGGCGGCGATCTTGATGCTGTCCGTTGGCGAAGAACATGCCGCCAAGCTGTTCGAGCTGATGGACGACGAAGAGATCCGCGAACTCTCACAGACCATGGCCAATCTCGGCACGGTCAGCGCGACGATCGTCGAGCGGCTGTTCGTAGAGTTCGCCGAGCAATTCAGCCAAACAGGGTCGCTGGTCGGTTCTTTCGACTCGACCGAACGCCTGCTGAGCAAGGTCCTGGACAAGGATCGCGTCGACCAGATCATGGAGGAGATCCGCGGTCCTGCGGGTCGCACCATGTGGGACAAGCTGGGGAACGTGAACGAGCAGGTGCTCGCCAACTACCTCAAGAACGAATATCCGCAGACCGTCGCGGTCGTGCTGTCCAAGATCAAGGCGGAGCACGCGGCGCGGGTGTTGGCCCTGCTGCCCGAGAATTTCGCGATGGAAGTCGTCATGCGCATGCTGCGCATGGAGGCGGTGCAGAAGGAAGTGTTGAACGACGTCGAGAAGACGTTGCGCACCGAGTTCATGAGCAACCTCGCGCGCACCAACCGGCGCGATTCGCACGAAATGATGGCGGACATCTTCAACAATCTCGATCGCACCACGGAGACCCGCTTCATGGCGGCTCTGGAGGAGCGGAACAAGGATTCCGCCGAGCGCATCAAGGCGCTGATGTTCACCTTCGAAGACCTGTCCCGCCTGGACGCCAGCGGCGTCCAGACGCTTCTGCGCACGTCGGAGAAGGACAAGCTGTCGATCGCCCTCAAGGGCGCCTCCGAAGGGCTGCGCGACCTGTTCTTCAACAACATGTCGGAACGCGCGGCGAAGCTGCTGCGCGAAGAAATGGCGTCTATGGGCCCGGTTCGTCTGCGCGACGTGGACGAAGCCCAGATGTATATGGTCCAGTTGGCCAAGGATCTGGCGTCCCGCGGGGAGATCGTGATCTCCGACAACAAGGGCGGCGACGAGCTGATCTACTGATGATCAGCCCCCCGCCATGACCGATCCCCGACCCTTCCTCGGCCCGCCCTCGGCGGAGTCCGACATGGATCCCTTTCCCCTGGGAAAGCAGGACTCCCGACCCGTCGCGTCCGGCGCCGATCCCTTCGGTTTTGACGATAAGTCCGACGATCCCCTGGCGGGGCTCGATCTTGATATGGCCGACGACCCCGACCATGACCCTTTGGCCGGAGAAGGGGTGAGCGAAGAAGATCTCGCGGATCTGCTGAGCGATTCTTTCGACGAGCCTCCCGCCCCCGCGGGCCCCAAGATCATTCGCCCCTTCCGCGCGCCAGATCGCCCGCAGCCGGAGGTGCGTCGCTTCCTGTTCGATTCGAACTTCGGCGCCCCGCCCCCCGCCCCGCCGCCGCCGCCGCCGGTTGAGATGATGGAGATGGAGCCTGAGCCGGAGCCGGAGCCGCTTCCGGAGATCGAGCCCGAACCAGAGATCCCGCCCCCACCCACCTTCTCCGAAGAAGAGTTGGCCGCCGCGCGCGCCGCCGCCTACGCCGATGGCGAACATGCCGGCCGCGGCATGGCCGAGCGCAGCCTCGAGGCGCGTCTGGCCGGAGCGGTGGAGATGGTGGGTCAGGCGCTTCCTGGGCTTCTGGCCGATCGCCAGCAGATGGTGGACGCGATGGCCCAGGATTCGGCGCGCTTGGCGCACGCCATCGTCGCGAAACTGTTCCCGACCTTGGCGGAGCGGTTCGGGCTGGCGGAGATTGAGGCGGTGATCGCCGACGGCGTGTCGCGCGCGCTGGACGAGCCGCGTTTGCTGGTGCGCGTCTCGCCTGACAACGCGCAAGCGCTCGCCGAGCGCGTCGAGGCGCTGGCCAGACAGGGCGGCTATGACGGCCGCGTGTCGATCATCAGCGAAGAAAGTCTCGGTCCGGCCGATGTCCGTGTAGAGTGGGGAGACGGCGGCGCGGAGCGAATGACGCAACGCGCCTGGAACGAGGTGACGGCGATCGTCGATCGCGCAGTTGCGGGTTTGCCTGGAAGCAGGCAAACCACAGGAGACCAAGGGCAAACAGCGCCGATGGCCGATCATCGATCGGGCGCGGCCATGGGAAGCGCCGCCTAAGGCGGCAGGGCGAGGAGCTTCAGAATGTCGGAATTTGACCTTTCAGGTCTCGAAGAGGCGCTTCAGGAGAGCCGTGACGGCGACTCCGGGAAGTCCAAGGAAGTCGGCGCGGTCTACGACATCCCGGTGCAGGTGTCGGCCGTGCTCGGACGCGCGACCATGCAGGTGAGCCAGCTTTTGAAGCTGGGCCGCGGCGCGGTGGTGGAGCTTGACCGCAAGGTCGGCGAGGCCATCGACATTTACGTCAACAACCGGCTGGTCGCCCGCGGCGAGGTCGTGATCGTGGACGAACGCCTGGGCGTGACCATGACCGAGATCATCAAGTCCGATAAGCAGAACTGAGCTTGATCCGGACCAGTCCAGCTAACGGAGGGGCGTCATGCGGCTTTTGATCGTCGGCAGCCTCGACGGTCACATCACGACCGCGGGGAAGATTGCGATGGCGCGCGGGGCGAAGGTCGCCCACGTCGCAGACATCGAATCCGCCATCAGCGCCCTGCGCAACGGCCAGGGCGCTGATCTGCTCATGGTCGACGTCAAGCTGGACATCCTCGCCCTGATCGTGGGCTTGAAGGCCGAACGCATCATCGTGCCGGTCGTCGCCTGCGGCATCGGCAACGACGCCAGCGCGGCCGTGCGGGCGATCAAGGCGGGCGCGAAGGAATATCTGCCGCTGCCGCCGAACGCGGATCTGATCGCAGCCGTGCTGGAGGCCGTGGTCGCAGAGAGCACCGCGATCATCCACCAGGACCCGCGCATGACGCGGTTAATCAAACTCGCGGATCAGATCGCGCCGTCAGAGGCCAGCGTCCTGATCGTGGGGGAAAGCGGCACCGGCAAGGAAGTGTTGGCGCGCTACATCCATCGCCGCAGTCGCCGCTCGCAGCAGAAATATGTGTCGGTCAATTGCGCCGCGATTCCGGAGAATCTTCTGGAGTCCGAGTTGTTCGGCCATGAGAAGGGCTCCTTCACCGGGGCCGTCGCTCGGCGCATCGGCAAGTTCGAGGAAGCCAACGGCGGCACGCTGCTGCTGGACGAAATCAGCGAGATGGATCCGCGGCTGCAAGCCAAGCTGTTGCGCGCCATCCAGGAGCGCGAGATCGACCGCGTCGGCGGCAATCAACCCGTGAAGGTGGATATCCGCGTTCTGGCCACCTCTAACCGCAATCTCGAGGAGGAAGTCCGCAAGGGCCGGTTCCGCGAGGATCTCTATTTCCGCCTCAACGTCGTGACCCTGACCGTGCCGCCCCTGCGCGAGCGCCCCCAGGACATCGCCTTGTTGGCCAGCCATTTCGTGATCCGCTATTCGGAGTTGAATGGCGTGGACGCGAGGCCCCTCTCGACGGCCGCGATGGACAAGCTGCTGCGCCATAGCTGGCGCGGCAATGTCCGCGAGTTGGAGAACGCTCTGCATCGGGCGGTGTTGATCGCCCATGGCGACGAGATCGGCCCCGAAGCCGTGATGCTGACGACCTCGACCAACGACACGGCCGCCGATGGGGTCGGCGGCGGTTCGGTTCTCGGCGTCGGGAGCAGCCAGGGCGGCGGCGGCAAGCTCACGGGCATGGTCGGCCGCACCGTCTCCGACGTGGAGCGCGACCTCATCCTCGACACTCTGACGCACTGCATCGGCAATCGGACCCATGCGGCGACCATCCTGGGCATCTCCATCCGGACCCTGCGCAACAAGCTGAAGCTTTACTCCGACGCCGGCATTCCCGTGCCGATGCCGGGCGAAGGCGAGCGGCTGAACGCCTGAGCGATCATTCAAGATGTCCGTCACTCCCTTCAATCGCCGTGAACAGATCGTCGGTCTGGCCCGCCAGGCCGGTAATTCGATGCGTCGCGGCGAGATCGCGTTGGCGGCGGGCGTCATCGGCATTCTGGCCGTCCTTATCGTTCCGCTGCCCACCTGGCTGCTGGACATCGGCCTGGCGCTCTCGATCGCGGTCTCCATCCTGGTGCTGATGGTCGTGCTGTTCATTGAACGGCCGCTTGACC
>JBMLRS010000203.1:0-1516 GCA_049240905.1 Elsteraceae bacterium | reverse complement strand
CGACCCTGCGGGCGACGAGATCGACCGCGAATTCAGCGAGCCGCGCGTCGGAGCCGTTGGCGAAGCGCAGGTCAAGGTCGATTGTCTTCCCGACGCGATAGCCCAGGCGTTCAAGCGCCGCGCGGAACTGCGTCAGTGTCGGCTCCGGGCTGAAATGAAACAGGCAGCCAATGACCGGCTTTCGCGTGGCCTCACCGAGCGCGCCCCCGGGACAGGCGCTCGTCGCCGCGACGCCGGAGATGAAGGTTCTGCGTTTCATTCGGCGGGTCGACCTGCTCGCCAATCATTTCGGGGATGGGGGTGGTGGGGCGGACGAAGGCTTCTTGAGGGGCGTCATTTTGGGTGCGAAAAAGCGGGTAAGATCTGTGGTGTATATCGCCGAGGTTGGCCGCGCCGCCATTGAAACCCGCAGCCAAATCGTCCAGGAGAGAGTCCTGGGCAAGGGATCAGGGACGCGCAGATGAAGATCAACGGCGACGCCTATCGGACGATCTGGCTGAACGCTGACGGGAAGTCGGTGGACGTGATCGACCAGACCCGTCTGCCGCATGTGTTCGCGATCAAGACCCTGCGCGATCTGGATGACGCGGAGGCGGCGATCCGGCTGATGGTGGTGCGCGGCGCTCCCCTGATCGGCGCGACGGCGGCCTATGGTCTGGCGCTGGCGATGCAGGCGAATTCTTCCGCCGATCATCTGGCTGCGGCCTGCGCGAAGCTGGCGGCGGCGCGGCCGACGGCGGTCAATCTGCGCTGGGCGCTGGAGCGGCTATCCACGCAGTTGGAAGGGGTTGGCGAAGAAGAGCGGGCGGCGGCGGCCTATCGCCTGGCGGCGGAGTTGTGCGACGAGGACGTGCGGATCAATCACGCCATCGGCGTCGCTGGCGCGGCGGTGATCGCTTCGGCCTGGGAGGCGAAGGGAAGGGCGGATCCGGTGCGTATCCTGACCCATTGCAACGCCGGCTGGCTGGCGACGGTCGATCGCGGCACGGCGCTGGCCCCGATCTATCAGGCGCATGACGATGGGGTTCCCGTGCATGTCTTCGTGGACGAAACCCGGCCGCGCAACCAGGGCGCCAGCCTGACCGCCTGGGAGCTGAAGGCGCATGGCGTGCCGCATAGCCTGATCGTGGACAACGCCGGCGGGCATCTGATGCAGCGCGGGGAGATCGACCTCTGCATCGTCGGAACCGATCGGGTGACGGCGGATGCGGCGGTCTGCAACAAGATCGGGACCTATCTGAAGGCCCTGGCCGCCCACGACAATGGGGTGCCGTTCTATGTCGGCCTGCCGTCGCCGACGATCGATTGGCGCACGCCAAGCGGCGATCTGGTTCCCATCGAAGATCGCGGCGACCGGGAAGTCACGCATATGACCGGGAAAGACGCGCGCGGCGAAATTGTTGAAGTGCTGATCGCGCCGGAGGGAACCAAGACCCGCAATCCCGGCTTCGACGTGACCCCGGCGCGGCTGGTCACTGGCTTCTTCACCGAACGCGGCCATATTCCGGCCACCGCC
>JBMLRS010000202.1:0-2445 GCA_049240905.1 Elsteraceae bacterium | reverse complement strand
TCCCTACCATCGCGGCGAATAATCCCCCTGGCGGTGCGGCGTAAACGCGCAGTATCGTTTCTCGTCTTTTCTCCGACGAGAGTATCCGCCTTGCGCTATCTGCTGAAAAACGGCCGCTTCCTGGATCCCAACCAGCCAGACCTGATCGACGGGATCGAACTGCTGACCGACGGCGCGCGCGTCGCGGAGGTGTCTGACAAGCCGATCAAGGCGCCGGGCGCCACCGTGATCGATCTCGGCGGCCGCACCCTGATGCCGGGCCTGATCGATTGCCACATCCACGTCTATCTCAGCCATATCGATTTCGGAAAGCTGGCCAGCTGGCCGCGCACCCGCATGGCGATCGAGGCGCAGCATCTGATGCGCGCCATGCTGGACCGGGGCTTCACCACCGTCCGCGACATGGGTGGGGCTGATTTCGGCATCCGCGACGCGGTGGAGGAAGGCCGCGCGGTTGGCCCGCGCCTGTTCATCGCCGGCATGGCGCTCAGCCCGACCGGCGGCCATGGCGATTGGCGCCGCCGCACCGATCACGGCTCGGTCTGTTTCTGCAACACTGGCCTGTCGCTGGTCGGCCGCTTGGCGGACGGCGTGCCGGCCGTGCTGGAGGCCGCGCGCGACGAACTGCGCAAGGGCGCCGACCATATCAAGATCATGGCCTCAGGCGGCGTCGCCTCGCCCTACGATCCGCTGCTGGGCCTGCAATACACCAAGGATGAAGTGAAGGTCGTGGTCGAGGAAGCGACCAACTGGGGCAAATATGTCGGGGCGCACGCCTACAGCGCGCCGGCGATCGCTCGCGTGGTGGAGCTGGGCGTGCGCACGATCGAGCACGGCAACTTGATCGACGCCGCCACCGCGAAACTGATGGCGGAAAAGGACGCCTTCCTGGTTCCGACGCTCTCGACTTACGACGCCATGAAGCACAAAGGCGCCGCGATCGGCATGTCAAAGGACATGCTGGCGAAGAACGACGAGGTCTATTTCGCCGGCATTCAGGCGCTGGAGCATGCCCGCGCCGCCGGCGTCAACGTCGCCTTCGGCAGCGACCTGCTGGGCGAACTGCAAACCCACCAGACCAACGAGTTCCGCATCCGCTCCGAAGTCTTCACCATGCAGCAGATCATCCAGTCCGCCACCACCACCGCGGCCAAGCTGCTGCGCAAGGAAGGGGAATTGGGCGTGCTGGCGCCGGGCGCCTTCGCGGACCTGTTGGTCGTGAACGGCAATCCCTTGAAGGACCCGGAGATCTTCCAGGACGGCGGCCCGAACCTCGCGGCGATCATGAAAGCCGGGCAGTTCCATCGGAATAGTCTGTAGGAAGAAGAAAATCATCACCGCACTTGCCGGCGCCTAGTATAAACCCCCTCACCCTGAGCCCGTCGAAGGGTCAAGCAAACTCTTCATAGCTTCCCGCTCGCGCACCCTTCGACGGGCTCAGGGTGAGGTAAGTAAAAGTGGTCATTGCGAGGCGAAGCCGAAGCAATCTAGTCAGCGCAACGGGATGAGCGTCGTTGAAGCCCGTCCCCTACCGATAGCGCCGCTGCACCCCAACGCTGGCGACGACGGTGAGAATCACCGTCGCCGTCATCAGCACGAAGGAGACGGCGCCGCCGAACGGCCAGTTGTTCTGCTGGGCGAAAGTCGAGAAGACCAGCGGGCCCATGGTCTGGAACTTCGGCCCGCCCAGCAGCACGGGCGTGGCGTAGGCGTTCATCGCCAGCACGAAGGTCAGGATCACGCCGGCCAGGATGCCGGGCATGGCCAAGGGGAACAGCACGCGCATGGCCATGGCCGCGGGCGGCGCGCCCAGGCTGAAGGCGGCTTCCTCGACATTGCGGTTGATGCCCTCGATCACGCTTTGAAGCGTCAGCACCATGAAGGGTAAATTGACCGCGATGATGCCGATGATCACCGCCGTCTCCGTGTACATGATCTCCAACGGCTTATCGATCAGGCCCAGCCCCATCAGAGAGGCGTTGATGAAGCCCTTGGAGCCGAAGGCCACCATCCAGCCCGCCGCGCGCACCGCGTTGCCCACGAACAGCGGCAGCACGATCGCCATGATCAGCAGGTTCTTGAGGCGCGATTGGGTGCGCGCGACCACATAGGCCAGCGGAAAGCCGAAGATCAGGCAGATCACCGTGCACATGACCGCGACGCGGACCGTGCGCCAGAGGACGGTCAGATAGAACGGGTCCGTGAAGAACTTCACGTAGCTTTCGATGGTCAGCGCGTCGACCATCAGCTTGCCCGGCACGAAGGCGTTCAAGCTGTACCGGAACAGGATCGCGATCGGTATCAACAGCCCGATCGAGACGAAAATAGCGGCGGGGACTAGAAGCCCCGACGCCGTCACGTTGCTCAGGTCGCCGACCGGGCGAGCGGATGCTGTCGCCATCGGTCGGCGTCCCGAACTGGTCGGCCACCACCTTCAGCGTCTCG
>JBMLRS010000201.1:221-21013 GCA_049240905.1 Elsteraceae bacterium | reverse complement strand
TATTGGGATGGCGGCTATCTCGGCAATCCGGCGATTTATCCGCTGATTCACGAGTGCGAGAGCAACGACGTGGTGATCGTTCAGATCAACCCGATGAACCGCCCGGAAATCCCGGTGACCGCGCGCGATATCCTGAACCGGATCAATGAGATGAGCTTCAACGCCAGCCTTGTGCGCGAAATGCGTGGGATTGCGACGGTGAACCAGTTGATCGAGGATGGCAGACTGATTCGATCAGAAAATTACGCGCCGGTCCTGTTCCATGGAATTGGCGCGGAGGCGGACATGAGCAAGCTAGGAAGTTTGAGTAAATTCAATACGCAATGGGGATTTCTTACCTGGTTGCGTGATCTAGGGTCGGCGACCGCCGATCGCTGGCTGGCGGAAAACTTCTCCTCGCTCGGCGAGAAGTCCACGCTCGACGTGTTCGCGACCTACCTATGACCGGCCTCGCCCTTCGCCTGGCGACAGGCCTGCTGCTTCTCGCCGGTCTGGCCACCGCCAACCCCGCGTTCGCCGCCTCCGAACTGGACGGCAAGGCCATGGGCTTGATCTGGACGCTGCCTTTCGCCGGGCTGCTTCTGTCGATCGCCCTTTGTCCGCTCTGGGCGCCGGGATTCTGGCATCATCACTTCGGCAAGGTCGCGGTAGGTTGGGCGGCGGCGGTTGCGATTCCCGCCACGATCGTCTTTGGGCCGGGCGCGACGCTGGGCGCGCTCTCCCACATCCTCCTGCTGGACTATGTGCCCTTCATCATCCTGCTGACGACCTTGTTCACGGTCGCCGGCGGCGTGCGGCTGCATGGCCGTTTGGGCGGGACGCCCGCCTCGAACACCGCGATGCTGGCGTTCGGCACGGTGATCGCCGGTTGGATGGGCACCACCGGCGCCTCGATGCTGCTGATCCGTCCGTTGATCTGGGCCAACCAGCATCGCGCGCACCGCGTCCATGTCTTTGTTTTCTTCATTTTCCTGGTGTCGAACATCGGCGGCGTGATGACGCCGCTCGGCGATCCGCCGCTGTTCCTGGGCTTCCTCAAGGGCGTCTCGTTCTTCTGGTGGGCCGGCGAGATGATCCCCATCCTGCTGTTCATCGGCGGCCTGACGCTTCTTGTGTTCTTCGTGATCGACAGCTTCCTCGCGCGCCGCGACGAGCCGTCGGTGCGGGCGCCGAAGGAGCCGATTTCGATCGAGGGCGGGCTGAATCTGGTTCTGCTGGCCGCCGTCGTCGGGGCGGTCCTGGTGGCGGGCGCTTGGAAAAGCGGCGTGTCCTTTGTCGTGGCGGGGATGGAGTTCACCCTGCAGATGCTGGTGAGCCAGGCGCTGCTGCTGCTCATTCTCGCCGCGTCCATCGTCTTCACCTCTAATGAAACGCGCGCGCACAACGAGTTCAGCTACGCGCCGATGGCGGAGGTCGCGAAGCTGTTCTTCGGCATCTTCATCACGATTATCCCGCCGCTGGCGATCCTACGCGCGGGCTCCGACGGCTCCCTCGCCTGGCTGCTGGCGCTGGTGACCAAGGACGGCCAACCCGTGAACGCGGCCTATTTCTGGCTCACCGGCGGTCTTTCCGGCTTCCTCGACAACGCGCCGTCCTTCCTGGTGTTCTTCAACGCGGCCGGCGGCGATCCGCAGGTCTTGATGGGGCCGCTCGCCCAGACCCTAGCGGCGATATCCGCGGGCGCGGTGTTCATGGGCGCGCTCAGCTACATCGGCAACGCTCCGAACTTCATGGTGAAGGCGGTGGTGGAGGATCGCGGGATCCAAATGCCCAGCTTCTTCGGCTATATGGCCTGGAGTTGCGCCGTGCTGCTGCCGATCTTCGTGGCCGCAACCTTCGTGTTCTACTGGTGATCGGGGATTGGCGGCGGGCGCGGGGCCATGGCTGATCGGCCACGAGATCTATCGCTATTCCAGCCATGGCCGCGGCCATCCGCTCGCGATCTCCCGCGTGTCCTCCACGCTGGACCTGATCGACGCGCTGGGCTGGCTGGATCCGGCTCGTTTCGTCGAGGCGCCGCAAGCCAGCGTGGCGCAGCTCACCCGTTTCCATGACGCCGATTATGTCGACGCGCTCATCCGCGCGGAGGCTAATCAAACCCTCACGGACGCGGAGAAAGCCCGCTTCAACGTCGGGATCAACGGCAACCCGATCTATCCGGAGATCTTTCGACGCCCGGCCACCTCCTGCGGCGGAACTTTGAAGGCGATCGAGATCGCGCTTGCGGCGCCCGGCCCCCTGCGCATCCACCATCCGGCCGGCGGCACCCATCACGGCCGGCGCGGGCAGGCGAGCGGCTTCTGCTATCTCAACGACATCGCACTGGGGATCCTCGCGCTGCTCGACCGGGGCGTCGAGCGGATCGCCTATGTCGATCTTGACGCCCATCACGGCGACGGCGTGGAGATCGCTTTCCGCGAAGATCCGCGCGTGCTCACGATATCGATCCATGAAGGCGACCGCTGGCCGCGAACGGGCGGCGTCGAGGATCAGATCCCCGGCTCCCTGCATAACTTCCCGATGCCGGCGGATCTCAACGACAGCGAATTCGCCCATGTCTTGGACGCTGGCGTCATCCCGACGATTCGCGATTTCGCGCCGGATTTTCTAGTGATCCAGGCCGGGTGCGACGCGCTGGCGGATGATCCGATGACCCGACTCGCCCTGTCGAACAACGCGCTGTGGGACGCCGTCGCCGCGCTGCTGCCGCTGGCCGAGAAGGTTTTGCTGCTGGGCGGAGGCGGCTATAACCCCTGGGCGGTGTCGCGCTGTTGGGCCGGCCTTTGGGGCGTCCTTGACGGCCGAACGCCGCCCGATCTTCTGCCCGAGCCAGCCGAGGCGGTGCAGCGCGGATTGACCTGGCGCCGCAGCCAGGGGCGTAATCCGCCCGCGCATTGGTTCACCAGCCTGCGCGACGCGCCGCGCCCCGGTCCGATCCGGGATCAGGTGCGCGACATCGTGACGGCGGCTTTGCAGGGAAAAGGGGCGGCGACATGAGCAAACTCTTCAAGCGGGCGATCGGCGCGCTGATGGCGGCGTTTTTCCTGTTCGGCGCCGGCGCGGCGGAGGCGCAGCTCGCGACCTTCGAGAAGTCCGAGTTGACCATCGTCTCCGGCGGCAAGCGTCATCCCTTTCAGATCGAGCTGGCGATCTCGTCCGAGCAGATGGCTCAGGGCTTGATGTTCCGCCGCCAGATGGCGCCCGACGCGGGCATGCTCTTTCTGCATCGGGAGGAGCGCGAGCTGTCGATGTGGATGAAGAACACGTTCATTCCCCTGGACATGCTGTTCATCGCCTCCGACGGCCGCATCACCCGCATCGCCCAGCGCACGGTGCCGCAGTCCCTGGCGACCATCTCGAGCGAAGGCCCCGCGTTGGCCGTGCTCGAGTTGAACGCCGGCACCGCCGAAAGGCTGGGAATCAAGCCCGGCGACCGGGTCGAGCATCCGGGCTTCAAGCGTTAAATCATTTGCCAGTTCAGCCGCTTGGCCCTAGAAACCGACGGACTTCGCGGTGTCGGGGCGTAGCGCAGTCTGGTAGCGCGCCTGCTTTGGGAGCAGGATGTCGGGAGTTCGAATCTCTCCGCCCCGACCAGCCGCGAGAGAGTGAGCGTTCGTGAGCAGACGGAAGGTTGCGATGACCCAGTTGGTTCGAATTTTCCGGCCGAGCAAGACCGCGATGCAATCCGGTCGCGGCAAGACCCATCAATGGCTGATGGAGTTCGAGACCAGCGCGCCGAACCGGGTGGAGCCTCTGATGGGGTGGACCTCCGGGGCCGACACGCGCAATCAGCTCCGTCTCCGTTTCGACTCGCGCGACGAGGCCTTGGCTTACGCCGCCGCCCGCGGGCTGAAGGCCGTGGTGGTGGATCCGCAGGAGCGGGCCTTGAAGCCGAAAAGCTACGCCGACAATTTCCGGCCGGATCGCATTCGTCGCTGATCGCCCGGAGACGTCGTTCGAGTTTTGAGCGCCCTTAGCTCAGCTGGATAGAGCAGCCGCCTTCTAAGCGGCAGGTCGGTGGTTCGAGCCCACCAGGGCGCGCCAGTTACAGTGACGCCGATCCCGCCGGGCGGGAGCCGGACAGATCGAGGGGCGAGGAAGACATGTACAAGCATTTGGCTTTGGCGGCGGCCGCGTTCGGGATGATTTTGTCCTCTTCGGCGCGCGCGGACGAGATCTCCCTCAAGACTTACAGCTGCGCCACGCTGCTGCAGGATTTCGAGCAGAAGAAGAACGACAAGGTCGGCATCGTCATCGTGCTCGCCGTCGGGGCCGACCTCGCGCTCAGCAAACCAAACGAGATGACGATCACCGATGATCTGGTTCGCAAGATCTCCGATGAAGTGACGCAATATTGTGTGCTTTCCTTCAATAGGAACAAGACGCTAGTCAATATCGTGGCCGAGCTTGGCAAGGCGCTGAGCAAATAGGTCTTCGACCCACCAGGAGTAACCACGATGCTGACATTCGCTCAATCCTTACGCGGGCTGGCGACCGCCGCCGCGCTGATCGGCGCCGCCTCCGCCGCCCAGGCCGGGGAAACCTTGGACGCCATCAAGGCGCGCGGTTTGGTCGCTTGCGCCGTCAACACTGGCTTGCCGGGCTGGTCCTCGCCCGACAGCCAGGGCGTCTGGTCCGGCTTCGACGTCGATTTCTGCCGCGCCTTCGCGGTCGCGCTGTTCAATGACCCGAACAAGGTGAAGCTGGAGCCGACGACCTCGCAAACCCGCTTCCAGGCGCTGCAATCGCGCGAAGTCGACGTGTTGACCCGCAACGTCACCCTGACCCTTACGCGCGACACCACGCTGGGCTTCCACGCCGCCGGCGTGAATTTCTATGACGGCCAGGGCTTCATGGTGTCGGCCAAGATGGGCGTGAAGAGCGCCAAGGAGCTGAACGGCGCGACCATCTGCGTCCAGCCCGGCACCACGACTGAGTTGAACCTCGCGGATTACTTCCGCGCCACCGGCATGAGCTTCACGCCGGTCGTGATCGAGAAGCTGGACGAAGTGACCGGCGCCTTCTTCAGCGGCCGTTGCGACGCCTACACGACCGACGCCTCGGGTCTGGCCGCGGTGCGCGCCGCGCGCGGCGGCACGGCCATGCAGGACTTCGTGATTCTTCCCGAGCGCATCTCCAAGGAGCCGCTGGGCCCGATGGTCCGCAAAGGCGACGATCAGTGGTTCGCGATCGTCAAATGGACGCTGACCATGATGATCGAAGCCGAAGAGTACGGGGTGAACAAGGCCAACGTCGATCAGATGCTCGCCAGCAAGGATCCGGGGATCCGTCGCCTGCTCGGCGTTGAGCCGGGCTTCGGCAAGGCGCTCGGCCTGGATGAGAAGTGGGCCTACAACGTGATCAAGACGATCGGCAATTACGGCGACGTGTTCGAGCGCAATCTGGGCAAGAACACCAACCTGAAGATGGACCGCAGCCTGAACGCGCTCTGGACTCAGGGCGGCCTGATGTACGCGATCCCGCTGCGCTGATCATGAGGCCGGAGTCCGCTCATCGTCACGAGGGGACTCCGTCCCACAGCCACTCGCACGGCCCAGGCGACGCAGGCCACGATCATCCGGTCGTGGCTCTGTCGCCGGAAGAGGTGGAGCAAGCCTTGGCGGCGGCCGATCTGGTTTGCGCGCGCCGCCGCGCCCGTCTCACCGCGTCGCGCCGCTTGGTGCTCTCCCTGATCCTCGGCGCGTCCGAGCCGCCCACCGCCTATGCGCTCTTGGACCGCCTGCGCGAGCAAGGGCTGAACGCCGCGCCGCCCACGGTCTATCGCGCGCTCGATTTCCTGATGGAGAATGGGCTCGTCCACCGGGTCGAATCGCGCAGCGCCTACATCGCCTGCACCGCCCCCCATCAGACCCACGCCTTCCAGCATCTCATCTGCCGCTGCTGCGGCCTGGTGACGGAAATGGTCGACGCCTCGATCACGCAAGGGATCACGGCGGCGTCGGCGGAGCTTGGCTTCAAGGCCGAACGCCAGACGGTCGAAGTCTTCGGCCTCTGCCGGAATTGCTCGCCCTGACAGTTTTTCGCCGGGGTCGATTTGGCGAACGCCCGCGGTCAGACCTTGAATTTCAGCAGAAATCGCGAGCGGAGTTGGGCCGAACGAGCTTTCTGCGCGGCAATTCGCAGATTCCCATTGTCGTCGGCGCGAATTCCGGCTTTCTAGCAGGCCAAGAGGGTAGGCGACGTGGAAAGCGGCTTGCATAGCGCTTGCAAGGATCCACCAGCAGGCCTCGGGGCATAGACCCAAGGGATGGCTTTATTTCACTCGGAACGATCCGAGACAGGGGGCAGCAGATGAGCGAAGCGGCGATGGCGACTGACGCGGGACGACGTCTCGAGCAGGCCGGCGTGATGATCGAACTGGCGTCAGTCCATAAATGGTACGGCGAGTTCCATGTGCTGAAGGACATCAACCTCAGCGTCCATAAGGGCGAGCGGATCGTGATCTGCGGGCCGTCGGGCTCCGGCAAGTCCACGATGATCCGCTGCATCAACCGGCTGGAGGAGCACCAGAAGGGCAAGATCGTCGTCGACGGCATCGAACTCACCAACGACGTGAAGAACATCGACCAGATCCGCCGCGAAGTCGGCATGGTGTTCCAGTCCTTCAATCTGTTCCCGCATCTGACCGTGCTGGAGAACTGCACGCTGGCCCCGATCTGGGTGCGCAAGATGCCGAAGGCCGAGGCCGAGCGCATCGCCATGCATTTCCTGGAGCGCGTGCGCATTCCCGAGCAGGCGAAGAAATATCCCGGCCAGCTGTCAGGCGGTCAGCAGCAGCGCGTGGCGATTGCGCGTTCCTTGTGCATGAACCCAAAAATCATGCTGTTCGACGAGCCGACCTCGGCGCTTGATCCGGAAATGATCAAGGAAGTGCTCGATGTGATGATCGGGCTGGCGGACGAAGGCATGACCATGCTCTGCGTGACCCACGAAATGGGTTTCGCGCGCACCGTCGCCGACCGCATCATCTTCATGGATCGCGGCGAAATCGTGGAGATGAACGCGCCGCTTGAGTTCTTCAACAACCCGAAATCGGATCGCACGAAGCTGTTCCTCAGCCAGATCTTGAACCACTAGTCTCCGAGGAGGCCTGGCGCGGCGCTTCGAGGTTCGCTCGCGGAGCGCCGCGCCGGATCCCGGGATTGACCCGGGGATCCAGGATCCGCCTGTGTCGCCGCTCCAGGATCTGAAAGCCGGCGGCCTGATACAGGCCCAGCGCGCGCGGATGATCCAGCGTGCAGGTGTTTACCGTGACGCGCCGTGGCCCGGTCGCCCACGCCGCGACGATCGCGCAGTCCAGGAAAAAGCGCCCCAGTCCTTTCCCGATGAAATCCTGGGTCAGGCCGAAATAAGCGAGGTTCGTGGAGGCCGGCGCGGTGCGCGCGTCGATCTCGAAGAAGCCCGCCGGCACGTGCCCCACGCTCAACACCCAGATCTGCAGCAGCGGATCCTCGATCACCGCCCGCACGGCCTCGTCGGTCATCCGCTTGCGCTCGAACCATAGCCACTTCGAGCCGACCGCGTCGTACAGCCAGCGATAGTAGGCGACCGTCGGCTTCTCCAACCGCGCCACGCGCACCGACTCGTTGGGCCGCACCGGCGGCGGCCGATCCGGCGGCCTGAGCATGTCGAGATAAGTGATGGTGACGTCGATCTGCTTTACCGCCCGCAGCGGGTGGTTGCTGTTCGCCGTCGCGCCGGGCCGAGAGGTCATCAGCCGTTCGCAGGTCCGGTCGCGAGCGGCAGGTCGGCCCGTCCGCCCCATTCGGTCCAGGAGCCGTCATAGACGGCGACCGGCTCATGCCCGATCTGCTTCAACCCCAGCGCCAAGACGCAGGCGGTCACGCCGGAGCCGCAGCTGGTGACCACCGGCGCGCCCGGCTTTAGGCCCGCCGCCTTGAATTTGGCGGCGATCTCCGCCGCCGACAGCATCACGCCCTCGGCGGTCTGGATGTCGGTGTAGGGCAGGTTGATCGAGCCCGGAATATGGCCGGAGCGCAGCCCCGGCCGCACTTCCGGATCGCGGCCTTCGAACCGGCCCGCCGACCGCGCGTCGATCACTTGCTCCGTCGCCGCCGTTAGATTGGCCTGCATCGCGGAAACGGCGCGCACCATGGCCGGCCGGAACGCAGGCTTGAAGGCGGTCGCGCTGGCGTGGGGCGACGCCGCGCCGCCGATCGTCGGGCGACCCTCGCGCAGCCATTTCGGCAGGCCGCCATCCAAGACGGCGACCTGGTCGTGTCCGTACAGCCGGAACATCCACCAGACCCGCGCCGCGCTCATCACGCCCAGCGCGTCGTAAGCGACGATCTGGCTCGCGTTGGAGACGCCGAGCGCCGTGACCGCATGGGCGAAGGCGTCCGGCGTCGGGATCATGTGCGGCAAGGGATCGTTATGATCGGAGATCGCCTCGATGTCGAAACGCAGGGCGCCGGGGATGTGGCGGGTCAGGAACTCCTGGTCCGCGTCGCGCTTCAGATGCGGCAGGAAATAGGTGGCGTCGAACAGGCGCAGGTCCGGATGATCCAGGTGCGCCGCCAGCCAGTCGGTGCTGACGAGATCGCCGGGCAGGGTGAGAGAATTCTTGGTCATTTTGCGGCTCCGTTCCAGCGACGGCGCAGCGCGGGCCGGCGACGCGCCAGCCAATGCAGCGCGATCAGGGTCGCGGCGTTGGTGAAGACGCCCTGGTCCAGCGCGCGGCGCGCCTTCGACCAGGGCCAGACATGAACCCGCAGATCCTCGCCTTCCTCGACGAGGCCGGCTTGGGCGGGGGCTTCGCGGCGGTCGAGCCGCCCGCAGAACAGATGCCGCGCCCCCGCGGCGCCGCCCGGCGAAGGCTGATACACCGCGATCGGTTCGACCGATCCGACCCGGCAGCCGCATTCCTCCATCGATTCGCGCCGGGCGACCGCCTCAGGATCGGCGTCGTCGGCCTCGATCATGCCGGCGACCACCTCAAGCATCCAGGGAGCCTGTCCGGCGGCCAGCGCGCCGATGCGGAACTGCTCCACCAGCACGATCGCGTCGGCGACAGGGTCGTAAGGCAGCAGCGCGGCGGCGTGCCCGCGCTCCAGCACGTCGCGCTCCAGCGGGTCGGACCAGCCGCCGCCGAACATCTTGTGACGCAGCCGGTAGCGATCGACGCGATAGCGTCCGGCCGCAAAGGAGCGGCGATCTAGCACCTCGACCGCGTCGTCGGAGAAAGTGGAGGATGCGTTGAGCGCGGTAGACTTTGGCACGAGCACCTTGCAGCGACGAAACGGGGCGGCGCCGATGGGCGCGATCTGATCGGACCACTAGCAGCCAAGCGGCCTTCTCGCATAGCTTGGCGCAGAACAGGGAAAAGAGAAACCGGGATGAAAACCGTCCTTCTGCTGCGCCACGGCAAATCCGGCTGGGGCGATCCCAGCCTGGACGATCACGAGCGACCTCTTGCGCCGCGCGGCGTCGCGGCGGCCAAAGCGATCGGACGTTTGCTGCGGGAGCGGGGCTGGATCCCGGAACGCGTGATGTGCTCCTCGGCCCGTCGCACTCAAGAGACCTTGTCCGAGCTTCGGACCGGCTTCGGCGACGGATTGCCGGAGGCCAGCGTCGAGCCCTGCCTCTATCTCGCCAGCGCGGATGGGCTGATCGACCGGCTTCGTTCACTGCCGGACGATGTCGCCAGCGCAATGGTCATCGGACACAATGACGGGATGCATCTTTGCGCGCTGCGGCTTGTCGGACACGCCGAGCCGTCGGAGCTGGCCAAGCTGGAGAGTGGTTTTCCGACCGCGGGCTTGGCGGTGATCGCGTTTGACGTCGCCCATTGGGCGGCGGTCGGCGACGGAGGCGGGAGCCTGCTGGGCCTCGTGTTTCCACGTGAGATCGATTGAATCCGATCCGGTCCGATCGCATCTGCAAGCGGAGATGATTCCGCCGCCCGGCCTTAACTGTCAGTCCCTCACGCTCAACTTCGCCGTCGAGCCGACGGCGGCGCGCCGTCTGCGCGGTCTGAGCCTGCTGCGCGGCATGACCGAGGGCCGGGCGCAGACTCGTCCCGCCGCTTCCGGCGGCGGTTTCCGCAGCCATCGATTGCTGAGGCCGGATCCGGCGACGCGCGTGGAGTTGTTGTTGGCCTTGGAGGCCGCGACTCCCGGCGCCGCGGCGTCCGACCTGACCGGCCGTCTGCGCCTGACCCTGCTTGAGGGATCTTCTGAAGCGTTCGTCGCCTTGGTTCTGCGGTTGCACGCGGTGGCGTTCCTGCGGCTGGAGGCGTCCTGCGAGGATCCGACGCCGATAGACCACGGCGAGGCGACCGAGGCGGCCCTGGCGCAGGTGCTGCGGGCGCGCCTCGCGGATCTTTTGCGCCTGCTTGGAGTCGCGGCCGCCAGCGGCGACGTCGAGGCGGTTCATCAGACCCGCGTCAGCCTGCGCCGGTTGCGGGCCGCGCTCGGGCTGTTCAAGCCGATTCTGCCGCCGTCCTTCAGCGCCCATTTCAATGCCGAGGCCCGTTGGCTCGGCTCCGTCCTGGCGCCGGTGCGGGATTGGGACGTGTATCTGAGCGAATCCCTCGCTCCGTTCGCCGCGCGCCTGGCGGACGATCCGGGTTTGAGCGCGTTGCAGCGCCTCGCCGCGGAGGCGCGCGATCGGGCGGCCGCCGACATGGCGGAGGCGCTGCGTTCGCCCCGTTGCCTGGCGTTCCAAGTCGCGTTGGACCTGTCGATCCAGCGCCGGGTCTGGCGAGATCAGGCCGTGACGGAGGCTGCCGCGCGCTTGTTCGCCCCGATCGGCGACGTCGCGCCGAGCCTGCTGGATCGGCTTTGGCGTGGCGTTCGTCGCGACGGGAAGCGGTTGTCATGCGGTGACGCGGAGGCGAGCCATGATCTGCGGAAGAAGATCAAGAAACTTCGCTATTCCCTTGAATTCACTTATGACCTTTTTTCTAGGCGAGAGCTGAAGGACTATCTCTCGGACCTCACCCAGATGCAGCAGAGGCTCGGGGCGGCGAACGACGCGGCGGTGGCGCGGGCGCTCACCGCGCAACTCCTGAGCGATCGCCCATCGCCAGCCTTGATCCGGATCGAGGGTTTCATGGCGGGCTGGCGCGCGCGTCAATCGGGCGAGGCGCCGCCGGACGCGGCGGAAGCGTGGCGGCGGCTGAAAGCCACGCCGAAAGTCTGGCGCGAACGAAGCCGACGGAAAATCACCGACTGAAAATCGAAATCAGAAGAGGCGAACGCGCCTGACGCCGCTACGCTGAGCGTCTCTTTGAAAAGTTGGCTCCCCGGGCCGGACTCGAACCAGCGACCCAGCGGTTAACAGCCGCTTGCTCTACCAACTGAGCTACCGGGGAACGGTGTCGGATCAAAACGACGGAGCGCTAACTAGCAGAGCCGTCGCTCTTCGCCAACTTCTTTAACAACTTTTTTTCCAACCGGCCGATTTGGCGTCCCACGGGACGGTTTCCTCAGACGATTTGGAGGCCGGGACCGGAATCGAACCGATGTACAAGGCTTTGCAGGCCTCTGCATGACCACTCTGCCACCCGGCCCTCGCTTGCGCGAAGAGGCGAGTACATACGGGCGCCGGGCGGTCGAGGTCAAGCGAAGGCTGCTTCCCTCCTCAACGTCGCGAACGCTGCATTGCACAACCCGACGGATCGCCTATAACCAGCGGAAAGAAGCAACTGACGGCGGACCCAATGGACACCCGTGTCGCGCGCATGAATATGGTCGAAGGTCAGATTCGCACCAACAAGGTGATCGATCGTCGGATCATCGACGCGCTGTTTGATATCCCGCGGGAGGAGTTTCTTCCCGAAAGCCTGCGGTCGATCGCCTATGTCGACGCTGATCTCGCGCTGGGCCAGGGCCGCTTCGCGATGGAGCCGATGGTTCTGGCCCGTCTGGTTCAGGCCGCCGAGATTCGCGCCAGCGACCACGCCCTCGATCTTGGCGCAGGCGGCGGCTACGCCAGCGCGCTGTTGGCGCGGCTTGCCGGCGACGTCGTGGCGGTCGAGAGCGATCCGGCGCTCGCCAGCCTGGCGCGCTCCGCCCTGGCGAAGAACGGCGCGCCGCAGATCTCCGTCATTGAAGGCGCGCTGACCGATTTCGCCAAGCTGCGCGGGCCGTTTGACGTGATCCTGATCAACGGCGCGGTGGCGCAGATCCCGACGGCCTTGACCGATCGGTTGGAGGAAGGTGGCCGTCTGGTCGCCGTTCACCGCGCAGGCGGCGGCGTAGGCCACGCGGTGCTGGTTAAGAAGATGCTGGGCGTGCTTTCCCAGCGCGTTCTGTTCGACGCCAACACGCCGTTCCTCCCAGAGTTCGCTCCGGTGGAAAGCTTCGTATTCTGATGTCTGCGCCCCTGCCGCTCGAAATCGACTGCGCGACCCTCTCAGCCTGGGCGAAGGAGCCGGACGCTCCGGTGATCCTGGACGTGCGGGAACCCTGGGAAGTGGCGATCTGCGCGCTTCCCAATTCGATCAACATCCCTTTGAGCGCGATCCCGTCTCGCTTCTCCGAGATCCCGGAAGATCGCCGCGTCGTCGCCCTCTGCCATCACGGCATGCGCAGCCTTCAGGCGACCCGCTGGCTTCGGGGGCGCGACATGGACAACATCGTCAACTTGCAGGGCGGAATCGACGCTTGGTCACGCCAGATCGATTCCACCGTGCCAATCTATTGACCACTAGAGCTCCTTAGCCAGTTGATCGGTGACGGGCTAAGGTGAGACGACAGGAAAACGATGATGACGCGAGCTACAGGTTTCCGGATGCGCGGGTGGATGCTGGCGGGCGTCGCCCTGATCGCGCTGAGCGCGGCCAAGACCGGCGCGGCGCAGACCTTGGAAGAGGTCTTGGCCACCGCCTACGAAAACAACCCGCAGATCATCGCGCAACGCGCGCTGCTCCGCTCGACCGATGAGAACATCGCGATCGCGCGTTCCGGCTGGCGCCCTACGGTCACGGTGAATAACCAGATCGGCGCCGCGACCACGGAGCGGCAAGGCGTGAGGGGGGATCCTCGAGGCACTGTTCCTCGCTCCTCGACCCTCGACGTGTCGCAGCCGCTCTATCGCGGCGGCCGCACGGAGGCCGGCGTGCGCCGGTCGCGCAATCAGATCCAGGCGGAGCGGGCGCGTTTGTTTGCGGTCGAGCAGGCGGTGTTCCTCGACGCCTCGACCGCCTATTTCAATCTCGTGCGCGACGAGGCGACTCTCGCGTTGCGGATCAACAACGTCTCGGTTCTGACCCGGCAGCTTGAATCGACCACCGATCAATTCCGTGTCGGCGTGGTCACCCGCACCGACGTCTCACAGGCCGAAGCCGCTTTGGCCGGCGCCAACGCCGATCGTTCCGCGGCCGAAGGGAATCTCACCTCCAGTCGGGCCACTTTCCAACGCATCGTCGGCATCGTGCCCGATCGGCTGACCCCGCCGCCGGCGCCTGCGGCCTTGCCCGCCGCCAACTCCGAAGCAGCTTCGATGGCCGCCACCGCCAACCCGTCGGTCATCGCCGCGCGTTTCGACAGCGAGAGCGCGAAAGAGACGATCGAGGAGATCCGCGGGGAGCTGCTTCCCACCGTGTCCTTGACCGGCCAACTCGCCTATCGCGCGGGCCAGTCCGTGGCGACCCAGAATTCGCAGAACTCGGCGCAAGCCGTGGTCAGCATGTCGGTGCCGCTCTACGAATCGGGTTCGGTTTACGCGCGGATGCGCCAAGCGCGCCAGATCGAGAGCCAGCGCACGGCGCAGTTCGAACTGGCGCGGCGCCAGGCGGTCGAGGCGTCGGCGACGGCGTTTGAGAGCCTGCAGTCCACCCGCGCCCGCATCGTCGCCTTGAAGGCGCAGATCAAGGCGAACGAGATTGCGCTGGAGGGCGTGCGGCAGGAAGCCACCGTTGGGTCGCGCACCGTGCTGGACGTCTTGAACGCCGAGCAGACCCTCCTTAATTCCCAGGTGTCGCTTGTGCAGTCTCAGCGCGATGAGTTGGTGTTCTCCTACCAGCTGCTCTCCGCGGTTGGTCGACTGACCGCCCAGGGCCTCGCCTTGCCGGTTCAGCTCTATGATTTCGAGGCCAACTTCAAGGCTGTGGAAAACAAGTGGTTCGGTTCTGAGCTGTTAGGCGAGTGATCGCGCACCAATCTGTGAGAAATTTCGTATAAGCACTTGCCACGGAGGCTATTTTCGGGTTCAAGTAAAAAATAGTCGAGGCTCCGTTAGCCCCGACAAGGTGCATCTGCGCACGGCGGGGACGGCATGAGCGATCCGAAGGCCCAACAAGAACCGTCGATGGAGGAGATTCTCGCCTCCATCCGACGCATCATTTCCGAAGATACGGACAACGCCAAAGGTCCGGCGCCGATGCCGCCGCCCCCCGCCGGCCGGAGCGCGCCCGCGCTTGGCCCAGTCGACGACGGCGTGCTGAACCTCACGGAAAAGCTGAATGAGGACGGCTCTACAGTTAACCTCGATCGTCGCGATGAGATGTATGAGCCGGAGCCCGCGCGGCCCAGCATGGCGGCGTTCAATCTCGACGCAATGTTTGACGATAAAGAGGATGACATGCGGTTCGACCCGCCCCAGACCGGGGACACCTTGCTTTCGCGCACTTCCACCGTGGCTTCGGCGAGCGCGTTCGCCGCGCTTTCCGATCTGCATGACCCGGAGCCGGCGCCGGCGAGCCAGTCCATGTCGCGCGGCGACGGCTTGACCGTCGAGGAGTTGGTCCGCGAGACCTTGAAGCCGATTCTGAAGGATTGGCTGGATCGCAATTTGCCGCCGATGGTCGAGGATTTGGTCCGAGCTGAAATCGAACGCGTGGCTTCGGCCGGCCGCCGCCGCTAACTGGCGCCGTTCCCCATGGACGACGTCGCCGCGCTGCGGATAGAGAGCGGCGTCGCCGCGATATTCTCCGCTTTCGATCGTCGGGACCGTCCGGGCGCCGCGGTTGGGATCATGCGCAACGGCCGCATGATCATGCGGCGCGGCTTCGGCATGGCTTCGATCGAACATGGCGTCGCAATCACGCCCAACACCGTCTTTCGCATCGCCTCCGTCACCAAGCAGTTTGTCGCCGGCGGTATTGTGATGCTCGATCGCGAGGGCGTCCTCTCGGTCAATGACCCGCTGTCGAAGTGGAACGAGGATCTGCCGCATCTCGGCGATCATGTGACGCTCGCCCAATTAGCGCGAAACACCAGCGGCTTGCGTGACCTTCTTGAGCTTTCGCGTCTTCAAGGTATGGATCTTGAGCGGCTGATGTCCGCGGAAGAGCTGATGGCGGTGATCCATGGGCAGGCCGAGCTGAATTTCGCGCCGGGCAGCGAGTTCCTGTACTGCAACACTGGTTTCAATCTACTCGGCAAAGTCATTGAAAGGGCGACGGGAAAGCCACTCGCCGACTTCCTGCGGGAGCGTTTCTTCCTGCCCGCCGGCATGAACCAGACCCAGCTGACGCCGACGACGGACACGGTCGTCCCAAACCTCGCGACCGGTTACATGGGCGAGCCCGAAGAGGGGTACCGTCAGGCGCTGCATGGCTATCCCCTGGGCGGCGAAGGCGGTCTGGTTTCAAGCCTGGATGACCTGCTGATTTGGTCGCGTCATTACAAGCAAGGCTTCGTTGGCGGCGCCGGCTTCGCCGATCGTTGTCTAGACGCTGGCTCCTACACGGACGGCGAGCCTGCGGAGTATGGTTACGGCCTGTTCCATGGGCGCTACCGCGGCTTGCGCACGATCAGCCATGGCGGCCAATGGCCGGGCTTCCGCACCGAGTTTTTGGTGATGCCGGAAATCGATCTTTCGGTGGTCGTCATCTCCAATCTCGGCGTGTTCGATCCTTTCGCGGCGGGGCGCAGGATCGTCGACGTCGTGCTGGCCGCCGATCCGCCGGCGGTGGCGGTTCGCCCGATTCCCAAGCCCCCGTCCAAGGAGGCGGCGCTGGCCCGCACCGGGCTTTACGTCTCGGAGGCTGGGGAGACCTTGCTGATCGGCCTGGATCGCGAAGCGCCGACGGTCTGGGCGAACGGCGTGCCCACCGCCTTGTTGCAGGAAGAAGATGATCTTTGGGAGGCGCGCAGCGCCTTCCGTCGCAGTTTCGCGTTCGACCGGGATGGCGATCTCTCGACCAGCCTGATGGGTGGGCCGCCTCAGCGCTTCACCCGCATGGCGCCGATCGAGGTCCTGCCCGACGGCCTGGAGGGCGTCTACCGCAGTCCGGAGATGGACACGATCTGGCGGTTCCAGCGGAATGCCGAGGGGGCGATGACGGTTTCGGTGGAAGGCCCGATCATGCGCCGAGCCGGCTGGCCCGTGGTTCCGGTTCAGCCCGACCTGTTTTGGGTTAAGAACCCCCTGCGATGGTTGGCCGCAATGCTGGATGTCCGCCTCGTTCGGGCGGACAACGGCGAGATTCTGGGCCTGTCGGTCAGCGGCGGGCGGGCGAAGGCGGTCTATTTCGCGCGGCTGCCGCAAGAGCCGTGAGCGGCCCTCCGGGAAACTGCGCAAAAAGCTGGTTCAGCGGGTAGGCAGCGGGCCCTTGCGGCGCTATCGTCCCTTCGTCTTCCGGGCGACCGACGCCCGCCATAACGATACGGGAAACGTCCATGAGCTTCGACAAGTCGCGCCTGCCTAGCCGCCATTCCACCGTCGGCCCGGAGCGCGCGCCGCATCGCTCCTACCTCTACGCAATGGGCCTTACGGAGGAGCAGATCGCCCGTCCGATCGTCGCGGTCGCGACCACCTGGAATGAGGCCGCGCCGTGCAACATCGCGCTGTCCAAGCAGGCGCAGCCGGCCAAGCTTGGGGTGCAGGAGGGCGGCGGCACGCCGCGTGAATTCACCACGATCACCGTGACGGACGGCATCGCCATGGGCCATGCCGGCATGAAGGCCTCGCTGGTCAGCCGCGAAGTGATCGCCGATTCGGTGGAGCTGACGATGCGTGGTCACGCCTATGACGCCATGGTCGGTTTGGCCGGCTGCGACAAGGCGCTGCCGGGCATGATGATGGCGATGGTGCGCCTCAATGTGCCGTCCGTGTTCCTCTATGGCGGCTCGATTCTGCCGGGCATCTACAAGGGCAAGGACATCACGGTTCAGGACGTGTTCGAAGCCGTCGGCAAGCACAGCGCCGGCACGATGGATGATGAAGAGCTGCATCTCATCGAACAGATCGCCTGCCCGTCGGCCGGCGCCTGCGGCGGCCAGTTCACCGCCAACACCATGGCCTGCGTGTCGGAGGCCATCGGCCTCGCGCTGCCAGGCTCCGCCGGTGCGCCCGCGCCCTATGGGGACCGCGAGCAATGGGCGATGAAGAGCGGTCTGGCCGTGATGAATTTGCTGCGCCTCGGCATTCGTCCGCGCCACATCGTGACCCGCAAGGCGCTGGAGAACGCGGCGATGGTGGTCGCGGCCAGCGGCGGCTCGACCAACGCCGGCCTGCATCTGCCGGCGATCGCGCATGAGGCCGGCATCGACTTCGACCTGCATGACGTGGCGGAGATCTTCAAAAAGACCCCCTATATCGCGGACCTGAAGCCGGGCGGGCGCTATGTGCCGAAGGATCTGTTCCATATCGGCGGCGTGCCCGTGATCATGAAGGCCCTGCTGGACGGCGGGTTCCTGCATGGCGACTGCATGACCGTGACCGGCAAGACCATGGCTGAGAACATGGCCAACGTTAAGTTCCCGACCGACCAGGACGTGGTGCGCACCACCGCCAGCCCGATCACCGCCACCGGCGGCGTCGTGGGCCTACGCGGCAATCTCGCGCCGCAGGGCGCGATCGTGAAGGTCGCCGGCATGAAGCGTCTGCGCTTTGAAGGCCCGGCGCGCTGCTTCGACACGGAGGAGGCGGCCTTCGCCGCCGTGCAGAAGGAGGACTACAAGGACGGCGAAGTGCTGGTGATCCGCTATGAGGGGCCGCGCGGCGGTCCCGGCATGCGCGAAATGCTCTCCACCACGGCGGCGATCTATGGCCAGGGCCGTGGCGAGAAAGTGGCGCTGATCACCGACGGCCGCTTCTCCGGCGCCACGCGCGGCTTCTGCATCGGCCATGTTGGTCCGGAGGCGGCGGTCGGCGGACCGATCGGCCTGCTGAAGGACGGCGACATGATCACCATCGACGCGGAGACCGGCGAGATCTCCGTCGCCGTCTCCGACGCCGAGATGGCCGAGCGCCGCAAGGCCTGGAAGCCGCGCGAACATGAATATCAGTCTGGCGCGATCTGGAAATACGCCCAGACCGTCGGCGACGCCGAGAAGGGCGCGGTCACGCATCCCGGCGCCAAGTCAGAGACCCACATCTACGCGGACACTTAAGGAAATGAAAATCGCCGTCGGTGGTTTCCAACATGAAACCAACACCTTTGCGAAAGCCCTGACCACCTACGCCGATTTTGAGCGGACGGACGGTTGGCCCGGACTTTCACGCGGCGAGGCGATTTTCGACGTGATGAGCGGCCGGAACATTCCGGCCGCCGGTTTCATCCAGGCGGCGCTCGCTCAGCGTCATGCGCTGGTTCCGCTGGTCTGGGCCCAGGCTCAGCCCGGCAGCTTCGTGACTGTGGAGGCGTTCGAGCGCGTCTCCGCCATGATGATCGAGGAGTTGACCGCCGCCGGTCCGGTCGACGCCGTCTATCTCGATCTTCATGGAGCGATGGTGACCGAAGCCCATGAGGATGGCGAAGGGGAACTGCTGCGCCGCATCCGCGGCGTTGTTGGCCCTGACGTGATGATCGCCGCCAGTCTGGATCTGCACGCCAACGTCACAAAGGCGATGGTCGCCAACGCCGACGTGATCACCGCCTATCGCACCTATCCGCATATCGATATGGCGGAGACCGGCGCGCGAGCGGCTGCTTACGTGCATGACTGGCTGTCCGGCAAGCGCCGTCCGGCCAAGGCGCTGCGTCACACCGATTTCCTGATCCCGATCACGTCGCAATGTTCCTTGGTGGAGCCGACCAAGGGCATCTATGAACTGCTGGAGCGGATCGAAGCGCGCACGGGCGTGGCGCTGAACTTCACGCCAGGATTCCCGCCTGCGGACATCCACGAATGCGGGCCGGCGATCTTCGGTTTCGGCCCGGACGCGGCCGCCGTCGGCGCCGCCGTTCAGGAGTTGTTCGCCGCGGTCTACGCGGCCGAAGCCGCCTTCGGGGAGCCGATCTATGCGCCGGACGAAGTGGCGCGCAAGGCGATCTCCCTGGCGGCGGGTTCGAACAAGCCGGTCGTGCTCGCCGACACGCAGGATAATCCCGGCGCGGGCTCGCCGTCCGACACGATGGGCTTGATCGAAGCGCTGATCGCGGCGAAGGCGGAATCCGCCTGCGTCGCCCTGGTGTTCGATCCGCGCGCCGCCGAAGCCGCCCATCAGGCCGGCGTCGGCGCCGAAATCGACATCGCGCTCGGCGGCAACTCGAACGAGCCGGGGCAGGGACCGTTGCGCGGTCGTTTCACGGTGAAGGCGCTGGGCGACGGCAATTTCACCGCCACTGGCCCGATGTACGCCGGCGCCAAGATGCGGTTGGGCCTGATGGCCCGCCTGCAGATTGAAGGGGTCGAAGTACTGGTCGCGAGCGCCCGCCAACAGCCGGCCTCCCAGGCGATCTTCCGCCATCTCGGCGTGGAGCCGACCGAGCGGAAAATTCTGGGCCTGAAAAGCTCCGTCCATTTTCGCAACGACTTCCAGGAGATGGCCGAAGCCGTGCTGGTCGTCGCCGCCCCCGGCGTCAACCTCGCCGACCCCAGCGACTTTCCCTATCGGAACTTGCGTCCGGGCCTGAGGAAGCGGCCCGTGGGGTGAACAAGAAGCTGCGTATCCACATCGGCGGGCCCAAGGAGATGGGTCAGCGCTTGATCAACGCCTGGAGGCGGGCGGAAGCGGGAAGCATGTCGATGAATCCAAAGCCTCGGTTTGGGATCTGGGAACCCTGATCTCGACCTTGACCCCAAAGCGGCGATCCCTCGGGTCACATTCGTGGGCTCGCTCCGCCCCTCAATCGTGATTACGAGAAGTTTCATCGCGATGTCGACGCGCCCGCGGGGCTTGTGCTGCTCTCGCGGAGCTTGAGGCGAAGCTCGCGCTCTAGTTCAGTATGCACCAAGCGGGCGTATGGTCGGACGCCTTTTCCTTGCCGCGCGGGCCGCGGTCGATGCCGGCGTCGGTCAGGCGGTCGGCGACGGGCGGGCTGAGCAGCAGATGATCGATGCGCAAGCCGTTGTCGCGCGGCCAGCGGCCGGCCTGATAATCCCAGAAGCTGTAGTAATGCGGCTCGGGATGGAAGATTTTCACCGCGTCGGTCAGGCCCAGATTGATCAGCTTGCGATACTCGGCGCGGCTTTCCGGCCGGCAGAGCGCGTCTTCGCGCCAGCCGGCGGGATCATAGACGTCGCCGTCCTCCGGGCAGATGTTGTAGTCGCCGGCCATCAGGAACGGGCGCTCTTCGGCCAGCAGCTCTTTCGCGCGCGCGGTCAGACGGCGCATCCAGCCCAGCTTGTAGGGGTATTTCTCGGTCTCGACCGGATTGCCGTTGGGCAAATAGAGGCAGGCGATCCGAATTCCCTGGCAATCCACCTCGATGTAGCGTGATTGCTCGTCGGCCGGATCGCCAGGCAGGGCGGTCAGCACCGGTTCGAAGGGCAGGCGGCTCAGCACCGCCACGCCGTTGTAGCTTTTCTGCCCGACCGCAAGCGATTGGTAACCCAGATCAGCGAAGCGCTGTCCCGGGAAATCCTCGGTCTGGCATTTGATTTCCTGCAGCAGCAGGACGTCGGGTTCGGCTT
>JBMLRS010000201.1:0-211 GCA_049240905.1 Elsteraceae bacterium | reverse complement strand
ATTGACGTTCCAGGTCGCTATCTTCACCTGGGACTAGATCGCGAAGGAGTTGCCGCAGCCGCAGCTGGAGGTCGCGTTCGGGTTGCTGATCTGGAAGGAGGAGCCGACCATATCCTCGACGAAATCGATCTGGGAGCCGGCCAGCAGCTCCAGCGAGGTTTCGTCGATCACGACGGCGGCCTCGCCCTGTACGAACAGGCGGTCGTCGCCG
>JBMLRS010000200.1:0-1390 GCA_049240905.1 Elsteraceae bacterium | reverse complement strand
GCGGCTAAACCAATCGACAACGGCCGCCAGATAGACGTATCCGCGCGCCATTGGGATGTAGGTGATGTCCATCGCCCAGACTTGGTTCGGCCTCGCGACCGGCAGGCGGCGCAACAGATATGGGAAGACCTTATGCCCAGGCTCAGGCTTGGAAGTGTTCGGCCTTCGGTAAATCGCCTCAATGCCCATCCGCTTCATCAGCGTTGAGACGTGGAGCCGGCCGACCGAATGGCCCTCTCCCTTGAAAAGCCCTTGCAGCATTCGGCTTCCGGCGAAGGGATAATCGAGATGCAACTCGTCGATCCGGCGCATCAGCACCAGATCGGACGCGGCGACGGCGCGTGGCAGGTAATAGACGCTGCCCCGGCTGATCCCCAGAACCTCGGCCTGTCGGCTGATCGGGAGTTCGTGCTCGCGGTCGATCATCGCTTTGCGCTCAGAAGCCCGGCCTTGCCGAGCGCGCCGGCCAAAAAATCATTCTCCAGCGCAAGCTCCCCGATCTTCGCGTGCAGCGTCTTCACGTCGATCGACGGCGTCACGGACTCCGGTCGCGCCTCCGCGCCGAACACGCCGGCGGCGCCGTCGAGCAGCTGATCTTTCCATTGCTTGATCTGGTTCGCGTGGACGTCGAACTGCTGCGCCAGCTCGCTCAACGTCTTCTCGCCCTTGATCGCCGCCAGCGCCACCTTGGCTTTGAAGGCCGCGCTGTGATTGCGTCTCGCTCGTCTCGTCATCGCTTCTCCTGTCCGCGACATCCTATGCCGCCTTCAGGCAGAAACCCCACTTATCCGTACTGTTCAGATTTGCCGAGCCAGCTCTCCGGCGTTCATCCCAGTGATGATCGACGCCGCCCCTGCGCCTCAAGACAACCCGCCGCCATCGCCGCCATCGCCAGCAGAACCGAAGCTGCCAGCCCGGCGTCGCCGTGAACGCGGCGGGATCGAGATGGAGATCGGCGACGTGACCGTGCGGTGGGCGCCGGTGCCGATGCTCGCACCATCACCGCGGTGATCAGGGCGCTCAAGGCCGGATCGTGATCGGTCCCACCGGCGCCGTCCGGGTGCTGCTGGCGACCAAGCCGGTCGACTTCCGCAAGGGAGCGGAGAGCTTGATCGCATTGGTGCGCGAGACGATGAGCGCCGATCCGTTCTCGGGCGCGATCTATGTGTTCCGGGCCAGACGCGCGGATCGGATCAAGCTGGTCTATTGGGATGGAACCGGCGTCTGCCTGTTCGCCAAGCGGCTTGAGGATGGCGAGTTCCGCTGGCCCAAGCCCCGCGACGGCGCCCTGCGGCTGACCGCAGCGCAGCTGTCAACGCTGCTCGAAGGACTGGATGACCTGCCCCTGCATTTTTCCGCCACGCGGAGTTAGAGTCCGGCCCTTCGAAGG
>JBMLRS010000199.1:0-2745 GCA_049240905.1 Elsteraceae bacterium | reverse complement strand
TGACCCCCGTCCGCTTCGACGGCGCCGCCCCCGCCCCCGGCGCGCTGCTGCACCAGGACGGCGCGGAAGTCGGCGAGATGCGCAGCGGCGTGGACGGGATCGGCGTCGCCCTGCTGCGGCTCGAAGCCCTGCGCAAGGACGGCCCCGTGACCGCGGGGAGCACCGTGCTCTCCCCGCAGGTCCCGGGCTGGGTGGTTCAGGGTGATGGATTATCCTAAGAACCTGCCGCCCTCGGGCGAGTAAGCGTTGACGAACAGTCTATCCCAATGCGGCGCCTACCCCTTGATTGGGGTCGGCGCCGCGCTTGGCTACCTCGCGCTCCTCACTCTGATGACTCGGCGCCCCTTCACTGCCCGTAAATGGCCGTGATGCTGGCTTTGCCTATCGAATTCGCAAGCGTATAGAAGCCGACGACGGCGGGCGTTGTGTTAGCGTTCAGGTCGAACTTCTCGACCTTGATCGCATGGACGGTGAAGATATAGCGATGCGGCGCGCCCGGCGGCGGACAGGCTCCGCCAAAACCCCGAAATCCGTAGTCATTTCGGATCTGGACCGAACCAGCGGGCCCGTTATCAGCCTTTAGCCCCGCCGCCAGCTTCGTGACCGACGCTGGAATGTTGAAGATGGACCAATGCCAAAAGCCCGAACCTGTCGGAGCATCGGGATCGAAAGCCGTAACGGCGAAGCTTTTCGCCTCCGCAGGGGCGCCCGACCATGAGAGCTCGGGGGAAGAATTGCCGCCTTTGCAGCCAAAGACATTGGCGACCTGCGCGGCTGACAGCATCTTCCCTTCGGCTATCTCAGGGCTGGTCAGGACGAAGTTCTGCGCAGAAGCGGCGCCGACGCCCGCGGATGCGAGAACAGCGGCGACGCCGAGGGACTGGACGATTTTGGACATGAAACCCTCCTCAATGGTGAGGAGAGCTTGATAGCGGCTTCATGATCTGATCGCGCCGCGCATTTGATTAAAAACTGTCCCGATTCAATCATCTTTGCTCCGCCTTCCTCTGATTTTACCAGGGGAGCAACCAAATCGGGCGCGAAACCGCGCTGAGAAGCGGGACGGAGATTGATACCCCGCATCAAAGGCGATCTGCGTGATCGGGAGATTCGTGGACTGCAGTTGCGCCAACGCTCGCGACAGCCGGACATCGGCGATGATATCCGTTGCGGAGGTCCCTTCCGCCGCCAGATGGCGCCGCAACGTCGACTCGCTCATCCCGAGATCCGAGGCGAGATCCCCTATCCGCCACGCCCTTCCTGGGTCTGCGCAGATCAAGTGGCGCAACCGGATCGCGGGAGAATCATGATCGCTGGCGGTCGGCGTAAGGCCAAACGCATGCGCCCAGACCAATAACTCCGCTACTCGATGATCAACGATCCGCGACGGTATGGCCTCGCCGGCCCTCAGCGCCTCCCGCGCCGCTGATAGGCTATGCTCGAACCCTGCCGAGGGCGAAAAACAACCGAACCGCGCCCCAGGGGTCCCAGGTAAGGTTGAGGCGACGATCGGGCTTCCGACAAAAAATGCATCCGCTTCATAAACGCCATCCGGATCCGAGAGATTGGTGACGTCCGCAAAGCAGCCCGCGCTAAGCACAATTACAGCGCCTGGCCCAGCTATGAAGGTTGACCCATCAACGGCGGCCGCTTTACGGCCTCTCCTTATGCAAAAGAGGCCAACCCTATTCATGTAAATTTGACGGAGCGGCGCGCTATAGCTTTGCCGGACATGGCAATATTCAGAAACCATAACGTCGGAGAACACTGTAGAAATATCACGGACAGTTGATTTCATTATGGGCGTATCTTTTCCGCCGCGCGCTCGCGCGATGCCGCCCACCGCGCGGCGAGCGGCTTCCGCCTTTCTGTTTATGCTGTCGCACCCTATCGTCGGCGCTGGCGATGACTGAGAAGCTGCGCCGACTTAGCGACTAACGATTGTCCTTGTTCTCGACCGTCGAAAGCGCCGCCTGCGCCGCCGCCAACCTTGCGATCGGCACGCGGAAGGGCGAGCAGCTGACATAGTCAAGGCCGGCGCGGTGGCAGAAGCCGACAGAGGCCGGGTCGCCGCCATGTTCGCCGCAGATGCCCAGCTTCAGGCCCGGACGGGTCTTGCGGCCGCGTTCGGCGGCGATCTGGATTAGTTCGCCGACGCCTTCCTGGTCGAGCGTGGAGAACGGGTCGTCGGTCAGGATGCCGGCGGCGACGTAGGAGGGCAGGAAATTGCCCGCGTCGTCGCGGCTCAGGCCGAAGGTGGTCTGGGTCAGATCGTTGGTGCCGAAGCTGAAAAACTCCGCCTCCTCCGCGATCGCTCCGGCGGCCAAGGCGGCGCGCGGCAGCTCGATCATGGTGCCGACAAGATACTCGATCTTCATCTTCGACTCGGCCGAGATTTCGGCCGCGACGCGATCGACCATCGCCTTCAGGATCGACAGCTCCTTCTTGGTCGCGACCAGCGGGATCATGATCTCCGGCACCGGCGCGACGGCTCCGCGGCGCACGATCTCCACCACCGCCTCGAAGATCGCGCGGACCTGCATCTCGTATATCTCCGGATAGGAGATGCCGAGACGGCAGCCGCGATGGCCGAGCATCGGGTTCACTTCATGCAGCGCCTGGGCGCGGGCGCGCACATGGGCGGCGTCGCGGCCGGAGGCGGCGGCCACTTCGGCGATCTCCGCCTCGGCGTGCGGCAGGAACTCGTGCAGCGGCGGATCCAGGAGGCGGATCGTGACCGGCAGG
>JBMLRS010000198.1:0-2703 GCA_049240905.1 Elsteraceae bacterium | reverse complement strand
TGGATCTGGTCGGCCTGACCGGCTTCGGCGATCACTATCCGCTGGCTTTGTCCGGCGGCATGAAGATGCGCGTCTCCATCGCCCGCGCGCTGGTGACCGATCCCGACATCATGCTGCTGGACGAGCCCTTCGCCGCGCTGGACGAGATAACCCGCTTCCGCCTGAACAACGACCTGCTGGATCTCTGGCGCAAGCATGGCTGGACGGTGCTTTTCGTGACCCACAGCGTGTTCGAAAGCGTCTATCTCTCCACCCGCATCGTGGTGATGAGCCCGCGGCCGGGCCGGATCCACGCCGACGTGGCGGTGGCCGACCCACAGCCGCGCGACGAGGCCTTCCGCACCTCGCCGGCCTACGCCGCGCGCTGCCGCGAAATCTCCGCCGCGCTGGATCAGGCGATGGCGGCCTGAGATGCGCTGGCCCAATCCGATCGAGCTGCTCGCCCCGCTGATCGTCGCCGCGCTTTTCCTGGCGGGGTGGGAGTTCGCCTGCTGGTGGAACGAGGTGCCGGTCTACATCCTGCCGCGCCCGTCCGTGGTGGCGGCGACCCTGGTGAAGGACGGGGCCTCGCTGCTGGATTCACTTTTGGTGACCTTGCAGGTGACGGTGGGCGCCTTTGTTTTGGCGGCGGTCGGCGGCGGCGCCATGGCGATCCTGTTCGTGCGTTCGCGCTGGATCGAGCTCAGCCTCTATCCCTACGCGGTCATCCTGCAAGTGACTCCGATCGTGGCGATCGCGCCGCTGATCATCCTCTGGGTCAAGGACACCTATTCGGCGCTGCTGATCTGCGCCTGGATCGTGGCGTTCTTCCCGGTGCTGTCGAACACGACCCTGGGCCTCGCCTCGACCGACCATGGTCTGCTGGATCTGTTCCAACTCTATCGCGCCAATCGACGCCAGCAACTCTGGCTGCTGCGCGTGCCCTCCGCGCTGCCCTATTTTCTGGCGGGCCTCCGGATCGCCGGCGGCCTCGCCCTGATCGGCGCGGTGGTGGCCGAGTTTGTGGCGGGGGTCGGCGGCTCCAACACCGGTTTGGCCTATCGCATCCTGGAGGCGGGATATCGCTTGCAGATCCCGCGCATGTTCGCCGCCCTGATACTGATCTCGCTGACCGGCGTTGCGATCTTCCTGGTTCTGGGCCTGATCCAGCATCTGCTGCTGCGCCGCTGGCATGAAAGCGCGCGGCCAAGGGAGCGTTAGACGCTCCGCTGAAATTGAGATGATATCCTAATTGTGATATCATTTTGATTTTCAGAATTCAGGATGGTGGCGATGCGTGTTTCCAAATGGGGTGACAGCTTGGCCATTCGGCTGCCGAAGAAGCTGGTTGATGAACTTGGCCTAAAAGATGGGGATGATTTGACGATCCTCTCCGCCTGCAACGGCGTTCTGCAAGTGGGGACGCAGGAAAATCGACGTCAGCAGGCGCTGAAGCGCATGGCTGAGCGGGGCTGGACGCTTCCCGATGACTTTCGGTTTAATCGGGATGAGGCGAACGAGCGGTGACCGCCTTCTTTGACACGAACATCCTGATCTACGCGCAGGAGCGCAGCGATAAGGGCGAGGTCGCGCGGGGCTTGTTAGCGGCCGGCGGCATACTCTCAGTTCAAGTGCTGAATGAGTTTGCAGTGGTGAGCCGTCGTAAGCAGGATCGCGCTTGGCCGGAGATTGCTGAGGCCATCGACGATGTGTTGGCGTTGGTGAGCAAGCCCCTCGCAGTGACCCTGACGACGCACCAGGAGGCGCGTCGATTGGCGGCGGCGCATGGCTTCTCCTTCTACGACGCCCTGATCGTCGCCGCCGCGATCGAAGCAGGATGCGACCGGCTCTACAGCGAGGACATGCAGCAAGGCTGGGCGATCGGCGGGGTGAGCATCATCAACCCCTTCCGTGAAGAAGCGCGCTAAATATTCACTTGAATTCTTCCGCGCAGGTTTTATACCGGCGATCCTTAACTGTTCATGCAGGAATGCAATGTACGCAGCTTACGGCCAACGACGACGACTGGACGCGGCGCTCCCGAGCGTCGCGAAGGCTCGCCCGTAAGCAGTAAGCCGGCGTTGCGCCGGTTCCCTCGAACGGTCGGGCCAAGCCCTGCCTTTCGACCTGTTCTTGTCCCCTGAGGCTGACGCCGATTGGGGACCGCTGAGGGAACCGATGACGATCTACCGCACTGAGAAGCCTTCCGACTCCTTTGACATTGAAAATCTGCTCGACGACTCGTTCGGCGACGATCGGGAAGCCAAGACCTCCTACCGTTATCGCGAGGGCGTCGCGCCGGTCTCCGAGCTGTGCATGGTCGCCGAGCGGGATGGCCGATTGGTTGGCACGATCCGTTATTGGCCGGTGCGGCTGGGCGAGCAAACCGCGCTGCTGTTGGGCCCCGTCGCCGTTACCGAGTCGCTGCGCGGCGAAGGCATAGGGGCCGCGCTGATTCGCGTTAGCCTGGGGCGTGCGTTTCGTGAGGGTTGGCGGCTGGTCGTTTTGGCCGGCGACCCTATGTATTATCAACGCTTCGGATTTGACTTGGCGCACAAGGCGGGAATCTTCATGCCGGACGAGAAGATCGAGCGTTTTCAGTATCTGGCGCTGGGCGCTGCGGGGCAGGTCCCGCAAGGGAATGTCGAGCGCGCGGTGAAGATCGCCGCATGACCGGCTTCGCGCCGCATCCCGACCGGGACATGGTGCTGGACGAGGTTCACG